>CAMVLN010000020.1 GCA_947168325.1 uncultured Elusimicrobia bacterium
CCTGTTTTGTGCTTTACTAGAACTATATTGTGCTTGCCTTAAATCTTTATTACCTTTCCTACATTCCTTATTCCTCTTTATTTCTCTAATTATACTGCTAACATTTCTGTTTATTTTGCTTGCTATTTCTCTTAAACTTTTTGCTCCTACAACTTCTTTCATCATTCCTTCTCTTTCTTCTCTTCCTTCTATCTGTATCTTTTTTATATCTTTTCATCCATCTATTTTATTCTTTTCCATTAAGTGTTGCTTTAGTACATTGAATTCATATATAAATACATATTGAACATTTAAAGATAAGTTAACTTATCAAACTTTTTGCATAATATAATATATTTTTTGTAGAATAATAATGAGATGTTTTATGTTTTTATAAGAGGAAATAAAAAATGATTAACGATGTTTTGTTGGAAATAGGAACAGAAGAAATACCTTCTTCATATATTGCTCCAGCACTTGAACAAATACAAATGCTTGCAAATAATATGCTTAATGAAAAAAAGATTGGCTTTGGTGAAATTAAAACTTATTCTACACCAAGAAGGCTTGTTTTGATGATAACTTCTGTGGAAGATAAAAGCAAAGATACAGTTTGTGAATTTAATGGCCCATCAGAAAAAGCAGGAAAAGATGCTAATGGAAACTGGACAAAAGCAATTATTGGTTTTTCTAATAAACATCAGATTAAGCCAGAACAACTGTGTATAAAAGATACTCCTAAAGGGAAATATTATACTTTTGTACAAAAAGTTAAAGGTGAAAAAGTTACAAAAATTTTTGCCAAAATGTTCCCTACAATAATTCAAAAAATATACTTCCCAAAAACTATGGTATGGGAAAGTTCAGGTTTAAAGTTTGCAAGACCTATAAGATATATAGTTGCAATGTATGGAGATAAAGTAATAAAATTTTCTCTTGCTAATGGTTTAATTAAATCAGGGAATAAAACCATTGGCCTTCATACACTTACAACAAAACCTATAGTAATAAAATCAGTAGCAGCATATAAACAAACATTACAAGATAATTGTGTTTTAGTAGATCAAAAAGAAAGAAAAGAAAGAATAATTTCATCAATAAATGAAGTAGCAAACACAATTTCAGCAAAAGTAATTTTAGATGAAAGTTTAGTAAATGAAGTTAACCAGTTAGTAGAATATCCTACAGCTGTTTTATGTAGGTTTAACGAAAAATTTTTGAAACTTCCACCAGAAGTTCTTATTACTTGTCTTAAAAAGAAACAAAAATGTTTTGCACTAAAAGATAACACAGGTAAACTTATAAATTATTTTATAAATGTTAAAAATGGCAAATCAGAAAACTTGGATATTATTAGAACAGGATATGAAAAAGTTGTAGTTGCAAGACTTGAAGATTCTATGTTTTTTTATAACAACGACATAGCAAAGCCTTTTGAACAATCTACTGAAAGATTAAAAGGTTTAATATTTCAAAAAGAAATAGGAACAGTTTATGAAAAACTTATAAGAATAAAAACTATTGCAAATTTTATAAATGAAGAAAACAAATTAAATATTAATAATGAAGATTTAACAAGTGTTATAGATTTATCAAAAACAGATTTAGTTAGTGAAATGGTTTTTGAATATCCAGAATTGCAAGGTATAATGGGAAGAATTTATGCAACTGTAGCAGGGGAAAAACAAGAAATTGCAAAAGCAATAGAGCAACATTATTGGCCATTGTCAGCTTCTGGACATTTACCACAATCTTTGCTAGCGATAGTTGTATCATTAGCTGACAAAATTGATACAGTAGTTGCAGATTTTTCTATAGGACTTGAACCTTCAGGTTCGGCAGATCCTTACGGACTTAGAAGAATGTCAATAGGTGTTATTAGAATGATAAGGCAATATTTACCTGAAACAGATTTTGAAAAAATTATAGATATTGCTTTAACTTCTATGCCTGAAAAGATAAAACAACAAGAAACTTTTTCTACTACAAAACAAAGACTTATAAAGTTTTTCTGGAACAGAATAGAAAATATTTATGAAAATGAAGGTTTTAAGTTTGATGAAGTTAAAGCTGTTATACTTCCTTCACAAAAAATAGGTTTAAAAAATTTAGGCGATATATTAAAAAAACTTAATGCATTACAAAATTTAAGAAAAGAAAAATATTTTGAGCAAATTACAATGATATTTAAAAGAGCAAATAACATATTAAACCAAGCTAAAAAACAACAATTAAGTATTTTAGATACTGTTAATACAGATTTGTTACAAGAAGAAGCAGAACAAAATCTATATAATCAGTATGTAATTGTAGATAAACAATTGGAAGAACTACTTTTTAAAAAAGATTATATATCAGCAATAAATAAACTTAATGATATAAAACCATATTTAGATAATTTTTTTGAAAATGTTATGGTTATGTGCGAAGATGAAAATATTAAACTAAACAGAATATCTTTAATAAACTATATTACAACAAGATTTAATTCTTTTATAAATCTTTCATCTTTGCAATAAAATTTTTATGTATTAAGGAAAAGAAAATATAAAATTGTCAAAATCAATTTTTAGATATAGATATAGTAGATGAAACATAAAAACAACATAATAGATAAAAATTACTGTTTATTATTTTTATACATCTATTCATCTATACTTCTGTAAATTTGTGCCTTTATCAAATGTTAAAAATTTTAAAATCAAACTTATTTTTTTTCTTGCTATTAACTTCAATAGTTTTTTCATTATACTATAAAAGTATTTTTTTTGATTTTTCTTATCATGATGATAATATAATAATAATTAACAATCTTTCTTTTTTATCAGATATAAAAAATATACCGAAGCTTTTTCAAACATCAGCTTTTTTATTTAAAGAAAATACTTATTATCGCCCAATATTAAATTTATCTTTTATGCTTGATAGTATTATTTGTAAAGGGAAACCATATTATTATCATTTTATAAATATAATTTTATTTTTGTTTGCAATTTTTTTAATGTATATTTTTTTATCAAAATTAAATTTAAATAAAACAATTTTAAAATTTTTAATAATATTAATAGCCGTTCATCCAATATTTACATCAACAGTTGTTTGGATTCCTGCAAGAAATGATACATTGCTTGCTATTTTTATGTTTTTGTCTCTAATATTTTTTATTAAATACTTAAAAAATAAAACAATTATTAATCACTTTCTATATGTTTTATTTTTCTTAATTGCTTTATTTGTAAAAGAATCTGCTATATTTACCCCTGTTATATATATTTTACTTATATTTTGTTTTAATTATAAGATAAACAGTAAAGAAGTTGTTAAAAATATTTTTATTTTTATACCAATATTTGTTATTTATTTTTATCTAAGATATCTTTTTGTTTTTTCTTCTGGTATTACACAATATTTATATGATTTACCTATTTATATAAAAAATATTATTGATGGAACAACTTTACATCTTTCAAAATTTTTTTTCCCTGATTATATACCATTGGTATTATATGAAGTAAACTTAGGTTTAAAAGAAATTTTGTTTGATATTATTTTTATATTCTTTTTGATATTTATTCTATATAAAAAACTTGTTGATACAAAAATTTTAATTTTTGGATTAGTATGGTTTTTGATATTTATATTTCCAACATTTTTATTAAACGAATATGTTTTTTTAAATCATAGATTAATATTTCCTATAACAGGAATAATAATAATTCTAACAACTTTTTTAGATAATCTTATCAAAAAATATTGTTCTATAAAAAAATATATTATGCCTTTATTTTTGATTGTTTTTGTTGGCTTTTATCTTATAAGTTTTAAACATGAGAACAATTATAAAAATAAGTATGTTTATTGGCCTAGAGCTTATTTGGATGCTCCAACATATCATGTAACAGCATATTATATATCACGATTATATTTTGAAAAAGGGGATTTGAAAACAACAAAACGAATATTGTATTCTATTTTAGACAAAAATAAGGCTTATTTAGCAGATTTGGCATTAATATATTATTATGAAGGGAATATGGAAAAAGCAGAAGAACTTTTTAAACAATCAATAAAGTTAGGTATAAATAAAGCACAATGTTATAGAAATTTAAGTGTTATTTATAGAAAAAAAGATAATATTAATAAAGCATTAGAATATGCAAAATTTGCCGTTAGCGAAGATACTTACGATGAAAGTTATAATCAATATTTAAATAAACTCATACAATATTCAAATGAAAAAAATAATCTTTAATAGACCTGTAATAACAATACTGATTTTATATATTTTTGTTATTATAATATTAAATTATTGTGGTTATTTCTTGCCTGAAAAAAATAGTTGTTTGTTGCAACAAACAAATTTAAAGCAAGTAGAACTTACAGGTAAAGTAATAACTTCACCTATACAAAAAGATGACAAACAACAATTTATTTTAGAAGTTTATAATGTAAATAATAAACAAATAAAAAAAGAAAAAACTTTAGTGTATTTATCTATTATATACAATGTAAATTATGGCGATATTATTTGTGGCAGTGGAAAAATAAATATTCCCCAAAAGCCAACTTTTCCATACAATTTTGATTATAATTTATATTTACAGCAAGATAATATTTATACAATTTTTTATCAACAAAATTTTGAGTTAGTAGATAAAAAAACAAATAAAATTAAATATTGGTCAATAAAAGTAAGAGACAATATAGAAAATAAAATAGATAAATTTTTTAAAAAGCCATATTCATCAATTATTAAATCAATGATTACAGGTAATAAATCTGTAATAAATAAAGATATTAAAGAAGATTTTATTAATACAGGACTTATTCATATATTGGTTATAAGTGGACTTCATATAGGATTTTGTACAACAATATTTATGTTTATTTATAGATTGTTTGGATTAAAATTAAACTATGTTTATATCTTAACAATTATAACTTTGTTCTTCTATGTTTTATTAACAGGGGCAACTCCTCCAACAGTAAGAGCCTTTATTATGTTTTCTTGTATCTTATTTGCACTTATGATTAATAGAGAACCTTTAATTTATAATGCATTAGCTTTATCTGCACTTATTATATTAATAATAAATCCACAAACTTTATTTACAGCAAGTTTTCAATTATCATTTTTAGCAACTTTTGGAATAATATATTTGTATCCAAAATTTAGTATTTGTTTTGGCATAAAAAATATTTATATTAAATATGTATGGAATATAATTTGTGTTACATTGTCAGCTCAAATAGCACTTATTCCTATACTAATTTTCTATTTTGGGAAACTCTCTATAATTTCTTTTATATTAAATCTTTTAATAGTTCCTATAATTCCTTTTCTTATTGGGCTATCTTTTATTTTTTATTTTTTTAGTTTAATTTCTGCATATTTGGCAACATTTGTTGCTTTTATACTTGTATATTTGCTGAAACTTATTTTATATATCATAAATTATACTTCAAATCTTTCTTTTTCAGTTATATATTTTGCTGTTCCTAGCATAGTAAAGATACTATTTTATTATTTTGCTATTATTGTTATGTTTGAATTTAAAAACAACAAAAAGATTATAATTGTATTATTTTGTGTAATTTGTATTATGTTTATAAATCCTTTTGAAGAAAAAACTTTTATAAAAACATTTAAAAACTCAAAGAATATTACAACTCATATAAAAAAATCAAAGAATGAAAATATTATTATTTTTAAACGATTAAAAAAAGACAAATTTTATTTTAATAATTTAGAACAATATTTATTATCTCAAGGAATATATGAAATAACTGAATTTCAAACAAATTTCAATGAAGCTATAGACAATATGCAAAAAATTTTCAGTAAAATTACTATAAAAAATGTAAAATTAATTTCAAATAATTAAATAGTTATTTTACAGCATATTATTATTTATTATAAAAATATTGTCTTTACAATGACTAAATATTAATAAAAGACTAATATTTATATTTTTTTACTAGTTTAATTAATTTTTCTATAATAAATAATGGATTGTATTTTTTTTGATTTAAATTGATAGTTTAACTAGAACGATTTTTAGCTAAATAATAATTTAACTTTTTAGTAAGCTCATCAAAAGTTGATACATTATATTTTATTCATAACTAAAAGCGGGCAATGGGACTTGAACCCACGACATTCTCGTTGGCAACGAGATGCTCTACCACTGAGCTATGCCCGCAATTACACCTTGTGTTAAAGAATAACTAACACAAGGCAGATTATATAAAATTTTTATTTTGTTGGCAAGGATGCTATACCAGGTAAATCTTTTCCTTCCAAAAATTCCAAAGATGCTCCACCACCTGTTGATACATGAGAAATTCTTTTATCTACACCAGCTTTTTTAACAGCAGAAACAGAATCTCCACCACCAACCACAGATATTGCCCCGTTATCTGTTGCAGTTGCAACAAGTTTAGCAATTTCTACTGTTCCTTTAGAAAATTCCGGAACTTCAAATATTCCAAGAGGTCCATTCCATACTATTGTTTTTGCAGATTTAACAATTTCTGAAAATTTTTCTATTGTTTTTGGTCCTGCATCTACTCCCATAAATCCGTCATCTATATCTAACCCTTCAGTATTTTTTACCGTTGCACCAGCTGGAACTTCTTTTTTTTCAAAATCTACTGCTGTTGCTATAACATGGTCTATAGGTAACAAGAACTTAACACCTTTATCTTTAGCTTTTTTAAGTAAACTTTTTGCTAAATCAAGTTTATCTTCTTCAACTAAAGATTTTCCAGTTTTATAACCTTCGGCTTTTAAAAATGTGTATGCCATTGCACCACCAATTATAATGGCATCTACTTTACCTAAAAGATTTTCTATAACATTAATCTTATCTGAAACTTTTGCACCACCTAGTATTGCCAAGAAAGGTTTTACAGGAGCATTTAAAGCATCTCCTAAAAATTTAATTTCTTTTTCTACTAAATATCCTGCAACAGATTCTTTAACAAATTTTGTTACACCAACATTTGAACAATGTGCCCTATGAGCTGTGCCAAATGCATCATTTACAAATATTTCATTATCACAAAGAGCAGCCAACTCTTTGGCAAATTTTATTGCAGTTTCATCTTTTTCTAATTTGGTTTCTTCTTTTCTATATCTTGTATTTTGAAGCAATAGTACTTCCCCATCTTTTAAATCAGTTGCCATTTTTTTTGTAGAATCACTTGTGACTTTCGGATCATCTGCAAATTTTACAGTTATTCCTAACCTTTCACTTAAAGCAACAGCTACTGGAGCAAGAGACAATTCAGGTAATGGTTCACCTTTTGGCTTTCCCATATGAGAACAAAGGATAACTTTTGCTTTTAGCTCTAATAATTTCTTTATTGTTGGAAGTGCAGCATCAATTCTTTTAAAATTTTGAATAACACCTTGTTTTAATGGAACATTAAAATCGCATCTTACTAAAACTTTTTTTCCTGCAATATTTTTTAAATCATTTACAGTTTTTTTGTTTAACATTTTTATCTCCTATATAAAAATAAATTTTTAAATTATGATGAAATTACATGAAAGTATGTATTAAAGAAAACTACAAAACACAAACAACAATTAAGATGACCAATTTTTTAAAGTTTAAAATTTAAACTCTATTAAAAAGTCATACCACTTTAATATAAGCGGTATGACTTCTTTCTTTATTTCTATACTTTTATCAACTATATAACACACACCATACATCTTGATGATTAGAAATTAGTTCAATTCTGCAAAAAACTTAATTGTTCTAACCATTTGGCTTGTGTAGCTATTTTCGTTGTCATACCAAGAAACAACTTGAACTTGATATGTATCATCATCAATTTTTGTAACCATTGTTTGGTTAGCATCAAATAGTGAACCAAATTTCATTCCAATTATATCAGATGAAACTAACTTTTCTGTTGTATAACCAAAAGATTCATTTGACTGTTTTTTCATAGCTTCATTAATACCTTCAACTGTAATATTTTTACCTTTAACTACAGCATGAAGAATAGTAGTAGAACCTGTTGCAGTTGGAACTCTTTGTGCAGCACCTATTAATTTCCCATTCAATGAAGGAATAACTAAACCAATAGCTTTTGCAGCACCTGTTGAATTAGGAACAATGTTAATTGCACCTGCTCTTGCTCTTTGAACATCTCCTTTTCTTTGTGGACCATCAAGAATCATTTGATCACCAGTATAAGCATGAACTGTTGTCATAATCCCTGATTGAATAGGAGCATAATCATTTAAAGCTTTTGTCATAGGAGCTAAACAATTTGTTGTACAAGAAGCTGCTGATATGATTTTATCTTCCTTTGTTAAAACTTTATGATTTACATTATAAACAATTGTTGGAAGGTCATTTCCTGCTGGAGCAGAAATAACAACTTTCTTTGCACCTGCATCAATATGAGCTTGTGCCTTTGCTTTTGATGTATAAAAACCTGTACATTCTAATACTACATCAACTCCTAATTTTCCCCATGGTAATTCGTTTGCTTTAGGTATTGCATAAATTGTAATTTCTTTACCATCAACTATAATTGCACCAGGAACTTTAACTGTTTTTTGATCTTCTGCAAGCACCGGTTCTTTGAAGTCAACTGTGTGGAGGTTTTCACCAATTTTGCCACAATATCCACCTTGTGCAGAATCATACTTCAACAAATGTGCCAACATTTTTGGGCTAGTTAAATCATTTATTGCTACAACATCATAACCTTTTGCACCAAACATTTGTCTAAAAGCTAATCTTCCGATTCTACCAAAACCGTTAATTGCTACCTTAACTGCCATTTTACTTTCCTCCGATAAATAAGATATAAAAAACTATTATTTGATTTGTTTTGTTTTTTTCTAACAGTGGCAAAATGTTATAAAAATATTAGTTTATTGTCAATAATATGTAGGAGTTCATAACATATTGGACTTTTTTAAACAAAACGAACAAAATTAATTTATTAAATCTTATTAATAAATTATATAGTCATTATATATTTTGAACATTTATGTACTTTTTTCATTCTTCTATATAAATTTTATTCTTTTTATTCCTTTGCCTTATATTCTAATTTTTTCTATATTTCAAACTACTTTTCTACTCATTTTTAATAATAATTTTCTACATCTTATCTACATCTTATCTTTAATTTTTTAATTAGAGTACGATTTATATTTATACATTTACATAAATCGTATTGATTAAATACATTACATATTGCAATATTTTACAATTATAATGAATTAAATTATACAAAGTTGTTTTAGTGGTTTAGCTTTATATTTTTTTGTTATAGATTTTGCTATTGTAATGGTTTCAAAGATATTAAAAGTTATAAAAATTTATAAAAAAATAGAGGAATATCTGATGATATTTATATTTCTAAATATTTAGAAAAAAAGCAAAAGAAGCTCCCATGATTAAATAAAGAAGTATAAAACCATATTAATGCCTTACAAGTTTATAAAAATGATGATTTTTCAAAAAAAGACAAAAACTACACAGTATTATATTACAAAATCTTTCTTTTAATACAAATTAACTACTAAATTTTGAATATCTTTCAATGATAAGTTTAATTAACTTTGTGGTAGATTTTCCTTCTACTAGAGGATATCTATAAACTTCTTTTACAAACTCTTTACCTATAATATCTTCCATCTTGTAGTCGCCACCTTTTACTAAAATATCTGGTTTTAATACACTTAAAAGTTCGTAAGGAGTCTGTTCATTGAATACAACAACATAATCTATGCAACTTAATGCTGCTAAAATTTGAGTTCGATCTGTTTGTGGAACTAAAGGTCTCTTCGGTCCTTTAAATTGTGCAAGTGAAGCATCAGAATTTATTGCAACTATTAAAACATCTCCCAGTGTTTTTGCTTTTTGAAACAAACTAACATGACCTATATGCAACAAATCAAAACAGCCATTAGTAAAAACTATTTTTTTGTTTTCTTTTTTTAATTTTTCTACTACTTTTATTATTTCACAAGTTGAACAAATTTTATTATTAAGCAAAAATTTTCTCCTCAACCAATTTTGCTAATATGTGTAAAAGCAATATATGACATTCTTGTATTCTTCCTGTAACTTTTGAAGGGGCTCTATAACACATATCAGCCATGAGTTTTAATTGTCCTCCATCTTCACCTGTAAGACCTATAACAAAAAGACCCATTTCTTTTGCTTTTTCAATCGCCTTTATAACATTTTCGGAATTTCCTGAAGTTGTAATTGCTATTACTATATCGCCTTTATTCCCAAAAGCTTCTATTTGCCTTGAAAATATATATTCATAACCAAAATCGTTACCTATTGCAGTTACAGAAGCCATATTTTCTGTAAGTGCTACACAAGGCAAAGCACTTCTATTTTTTTCAAACCTGCAAACAAGCTCTGCTGCAAAATGTAATGCATCAGATGATGAGCCACCATTTCCAAATATAATTGCCTTTTTACCATTTTGATATGCTTCATTAATTTTATTTGCTATTGACTGAATATACATCAATTGTCCTTCATCCAACATTTTCTTCTTTGTGTTTATACTTGCTTGAATTAAAGATACTATTGTCTCTTTCATTCCATCTCCCCATCATTATTGTATAAATTAAATAAATTGCAACAATTATTTTTAAATAGTGAACTTCAATTTTTATATTATTACAATTCACTTATTAAATACATATTTAGGCAAAAAATCTGTGCAAATATTTCCTTGATGGAAATATTCGTTATTCATAATTTTCAAATGTAACGGTGCTGTATTTTTTATACCTTCAATTATAACTTCTTCTAATGCTCTAGCCATTTTAGAAATAGTTTCTTCTCTCGTAGGAGCATAAGCAATAATTTTTGCTATTAAACTATCATAAAAAGATGGTATCGTATAACCGGAATAAACATGAGTATCTACTCTTATTCCTGGACCACCAGGCAAATACAATTTTCCTATCTTTCCAGGTGAAGGAATAAAATCTTTATCTGGATCTTCGGCATTTATCCTACACTCTATAGCATGATTTTTTATTTTCACTGAATTTGAATCAATATCCAATCTTTCACCAGCAGCAAGCTTAATTTGTTCTTTTACCAAATCTATACCTGTTACAACCTCTGTAATTGGATGCTCCACTTGTATCCTTGTATTCATTTCCATAAAATAAAAGTTCATATGTTTGTCTACAAGAAACTCCACAGTTCCAACTGTTATATATCCTACAGCTTCTGCTACACTTTGAGCAGCTTTCCCCATTTTTTTTCTCAAACTTTCTGAAATAAATGCTGAAGGACTTTCTTCTACCAATTTTTGATGTCTTCTTTGTATTGAACAATCTCTTTCTGGAAGATATACTACTTTACCTTTGCAATCACCCATAATTTGAAACTCTATGTGATGTGGCTCTTCAATATATTTTTCCATATAAACATCTGGATTACCAAAGTTTGCTTTTGCTTCCGTTTGTGCCATAATAATAGAATTTTTAAGAGCTTCCTCACTAACAACGACTCTCATACCTTTTCCGCCACCACCAGCAGTAGCTTTTATTATTATGGGATATCCAATTTTTTTTGCAAGATTAAATATTTCTGGATCATCAGCCGATACTGGACCATCAGAACCAGGAACTACTGGAACTTTCGCTTTTTTCATAAGCCTTCTTGCAGCAATTTTGTCCCCCATTTTTTCAATAGAACTTATTCTAGGACCTATAAATGATATTCCACAACTTTCACAAACTTCCGCAAAGTATGTGTTTTCTGATAAAAAACCATATCCAGGATGAATTGCATCCGCACCTGTGATTTCTGCTGCAGATATTATACTTGGAATATTCAAATAACTTTCACTTGCAGAAGCTGGACCTACACAAATAGATTCATCAGCCATAGTTACATGCATAGACTCTTCATCTACTTCAGAATGTATAGCAACAGTTTTTATGCCAAGTTCTTTTGCTGCCCTTATCACTCTACAAGCAATTTCGCCTCTATTAGCAATTAATATTTTTTTAAACATCTTATGTTTTCTCCAAAAAACTGTTATTTGCTATCAGTATCTACTAAAAACAACTTTTGCCCATACTCAACCGTTTGACCATTAGCTACCAAAACTTTTAAAATTTTTCCTTTGGTTGTAGATATAACATCTTTGATTATTTTCATAGCTTCAATTGTTCCAATTTTTTGACCAACTTCAACATGACTACCTTCAATAACAAACGGTGGTCTATCGTTTGCAGGAGCACTATAAAATGTTCCAACCATTTTAGATTTTATAGAAACAGTTATATTTTTTTCAACAACTTTTTTAGGAACTTCTTTTTTTGGAGCAATCTCACTTTTTTTTATATATAAAGAAGTATCCCCAGCCTCAAATTCTATTTCTTCTATATCAGTATCCCTTATTGATTCTAAAAAAGTTTTTATATCATCAGTATTCATATTTCCTCTGACCAATTATTTTGAAATTCTCTCAACATATTCACCAGTTCTTGTATCAACTTTAATTCTATCACCAACTTTAATAAACAAAGGAACTTTTATTTCTGCACCTGTTTCTATTTTTGCAAATTTTGTTAAGTTTGTTACAGAATCTCCTTTTATTCCTGGTTCTGCTTCAATGATTGACATTTCTACTATCAGAGGCATATCTATACCTATCAGTTCATCCTCTAAATATATTGCATTTATTTCTTGATTTTCTTTTAAAAATTTTTCTTTTCCATCCAATTTTTCAATTGGAACTTCAATTTGTTCATATGTATTCATATCCATAAAATTATAATTTGAACCATCAGCATACAAGAATTGTTTTTTCTGTCTTGTCACTGATAATTCTTCAAATCGTTCACCTGATTTAAATGTCCTATCTATAGTGCCACCTTTTTTAACATTTCTAAGTTTTACTCTCATTACTGCCCCACCTTTACCAGGTTTATGATTTTGAAACCATGTTATCTGATAAGGCTCATTATCAACCACTATTACCATTCCATTTTTAAAATCTGCTGTAGAAATCATTTCTTTTAGTCTCCTATTACTTTTGTAGAAATATTACTTTTGTAGAAAATTTATCCAAAATTTACATTAGACCATCTTTTAATTTTATCTAATAATTCAATACATTGTCAAATAAAAATCTTTTCTATTTTAAATTTTGATAGATAAAAAACTGAACTTTTTACAGATTTTTGCATAGAAGGTACAATCAACCAAATTTAAACTCTGGTGGTATAAAATGAAATTACCTTCTATTTACTAGTTAGGTTAGTGTAAAAATGACAACTTATAACTTTAATATAAACTAACCATGACAAATATGCTATGTAAAAAAAACATTATACTTTTAATGCCAACATAAGCTTTAAATAATATTTTATCTCTAATATTTTGCACTAGTTAAAACTTTATATCCACTTTTTCTAACAAGTACAGTATCTTCTATCCTTACTCCAAACTTTTTTTCAAGATATATTCCAGGTTCAATAGTGATTATTGTTCCTTCTTTTAAAATAGCTGTTGATGTTTCTGCTATTCTTAAGTGTTCATGAATATCAAGCCCTAAACTATGCCCTGTAGTATGAATAAATTGTTTTTCGTACCCTGCCATTTTAATAGTATTTCTAGCAGAAAAATCAATATCTTTAGTTTTTATACCATCTTTAACTTTTACAAGTGCATTGTCATGAGCAAGTTTTACAATATTCCATATTTTTTGTTGAAGTTTATTTTGTTTGCCTACAAAAAAGGTTCTTGTTAAATCTGAACAATAACCATTATAAACACATCCCATATCTATCATAACAATATCATTCTTTCGTATTTTTCTATTACTACTGTTATGATGTGGATTTGCAGAATTTGGACCTGAAGCAACGATTGTTTTAAAACTTTGAACTACATGTCTTTTAGCAAACTCTTCTTCTATTTTAAAATACACATCAAGTTCTGTCATCCCCGCAACAACTTGTTTTTTTATTACCTCAAAAATTTCTGAAACTATATTGGATGCCTTTTGAAGATTTTTGATTTCTTTTTTATCTTTTATTAATCTTAAATCTTGTGTAATATTTTTCTCTTTTATTAATTTAATTTTCTCTTTTATAAGTTTCTTCTTTAATATATCAAAATCTTCCGTATATATTTTTGATATATCTAAAACAATACTATCAATTTTATATTTTTTTAAAACTTCAACTAATTTTGAATTACAATCTTCTTTTGTAGTAAATATTTTTAGTTTATTTTTGAACCTTTTAAAGTATTGATTAACCTGCGGAGCAATCATTTCATGAACAACTATAAATAAATGTTTTTTGTGTAGCAACAAATAAAAATCTCCAAATTGTACATTTGTAAGATAATATAAATCTTTACTATCTGTAATTAATACTGCTTCTTTTTTATATCTTGCTAGCAATTTTAATATTCTTATATTCATAATTTTTATTATATAAAACTTGGAAATTTGTTATCAATAACAATTATATTATATAAACCATTCTTTATTTTTGTTTGTTTTATAATAGAATAAACTAAAAAGGAAATTTTTCATAATAATCTTTTTATCATATCAAAATTTCTATTATTGTTTTTACTGTTTTGTCAATTTTCTTACCATTAGAAATACTTTTTAGAATAATATTATATGCTTAATTTTGTTTTCCAATTGTTTTATTTTCTTACATATATTAGATTTGCTACTTCAGCATCTAATGCAATTTGTATCTCATTTGTTTTTATTATATATGTGGGAAATTTTTGATGCAATTTTATTATTGCACCGGGAACTATACCCAGTGACAAAAGTTTATGCATATAATCATGATTTGTGGTAACTATGTATGAAAGTTTTACATTTTCACCAATTTCTACATGAGATAAAGGAACAACTATAGACTCAATCTTATTAGAATTTCTTTTACAACAGTTTCCTTCTGGAATAGGATTTCCATGTGGACATTGTGTAGGATGCCCTAACAATGTGCAAATAGAATCCGCTAAATCTGTAGAAATATTATGTTCTAAATCACAAGCAATTTTTTCTATCGATTGCCTATCAAACTCTAAAACATCTGCTAACAATCTCTCTGTAAGTCTATGCCTCCTAGTAAGTTGTTTACCTATCTCTTCACCAGTTTCAGTAAGTTTTATTTTATAATTTTCCTTTACTATAAACTTTTTATTTAAAAGATTATCTATAATATTCCCATTCACCCCAGCCTTGACTATTTTAGCAACTTCTTCAAAATTATATTGTTCTCTTTGAACTGAAGTCCAAATTACACCAAGTGCTTCTTCAATATCTATATTTTCTTTTGTTTTATGTGTGTTAATAGTCATATTTTAATCCTTTTTAGTTGTTTTAAAAAGAGGCACTACAAAAGTATTAAGTGCTTCTTTATTATAATTAAAACATATTATATTACTTTCCTTTTAAAACTAAACGGTAAGAAATACCTGCTAAAACTCCTCCAACAGTTGGAGCTAATATAAATACTCATACCTGAGATAAAGCTTGTCCTCCTTGTAATAAAGCAGGGCCAAAATATATTGCAGGATTTATATGACACTCTGAAACATTACCAATAGAATATGCCATAGCAACGATTGTTAAACCAAATGCTAAAGCTGTAGCAAAATATCTAACATCAGGAAAAACATATACTGACACTGTAGCAACTATGCAAACAACAAATACTAATACCACTGTTCCAAATAATCCCGCAACTAACTTTTTCATTCTTTCTAACTCTTCTTTTTTTAAAACTCGCTATTACTTATTTTATAAAATTTTTACTCTAAAATCATTTTAATAACTTTTTTCACTTTTTTTAAATCACTATCAGTTAGGACAGGAATTAGTTTATTTATTTCTTCAACAGGTTTATCCCACCATTTTAGTTTAAGTAATAAATTTATTAATTGATTATCAAACCTTTTCTTTATAAATTTAGCTGGATTGCCAACAACTATTGTGTAAGGTTTTACATCGCTACCTACAACTGAATTTGCACCTATTATTGCACCATCACCAATTTTTACCCCTGGAAGAATTGTAACTTTTTGCCCTATCCAAACATCGTTACCTATAACAGTGTCTCCTTTTAAAGGCATTTTAGAAAGAGATGGAACTTTTTGTTTCCACCCTTCTAACATATAAAAAGGAAATGTTGAAACTGCATTCATTTGATGATTTGCACCATTCATTATAAACTCTACACCTTTACCTATTTGGCAAAATTTACCGATTATGAGTTTATCTCCAATAAATTCGTAATGATGTGTAACATGCTTTTTGAAATTAGTATCTGCAAAATAAGTAAAATCGCCAACAATAATATTTTTGCTTTTAATTGTAGGCTTAACATAAGTTACCGTTTTAATATTTGGCATAGGAAATATTTTATTTGGATTCGGTTTTTTTCTTTCTTCTTTCATTACAGTTTCTTTAAAATATGTTTTTATTAATAACTTTAAAAATTTTATTTAATACAAAAAAGTATATTTAATTGTAACAAAAAACATCAGCTCCTATTATTTTATAAACTTTAATATTCTATCTATAAATATTAACACAAGATACAACAACAAATCTTTACAAGAATATTGGTAAATATATTTTTATTCATTAAATAAAAACTTTTAAAATTTCATTTTTAAAAATCAA
>CAMVLN010000021.1 GCA_947168325.1 uncultured Elusimicrobia bacterium
TCATATATATAAATTTCATTTTTATAACTATTTACAACTATATCTTGAATATCACCAAAATCAGCATTATTTACTTTTAAAAAACTATCGTTATTATATAGAATTGTTACTGGAGATGTAGCTAATATCATGTTATTTTTTATAAAATCTATAGAATAAGTTCGTTTTTCCATAATTCTATTTACAAAATTATTATTTTTAAAAGGAATAATAAAATATAACATGTTAGAATAAATTAATGATTCTATTAAAATTATAAATATTATAGACTGTTTATTGATTTTTTTATTTAAAATTTTATTAAGTATTAAATCTATACAGAACAATTCACTAATTATTGGGACATGTTTTATAAATTTTTTTATTTTAGTGCTTTTATTAATAAGAATAGATATTATAAAAATTGATAAAGTCATTATAGGTAAAAAGAATATATTGTTTAAAGATGTATATAAATATACTAAAAAATATATAACAAAAATTGATATTAAATCAAAATATATTGATTTGTTTAAAAAAATTCTTATACATATTAGAACAAGTAATATTAATAATATTGATAATAATAATATATCTACTTGTTGAGCATTTGCACAAAACTTACTAAATAATATATATTTTAATATAAATGTTTTTGTTGGGGCAGCATAAAAAGAAGTATTTACTATACTCAACATACTATCGGAATTAAATAACTTATGAATATAGTAAGAAACATTGAAAGAAATATTAATTAATGTTGTAAAAAAAGTCTCAGACCATATGTACTTTGCATTTAACACTGCAAAAAAACAAATTCCAAAAATAGATAATGTGATAAATCGCAAAGTCCAAAATACTATTGTATATAAATATTGACAAACTTTATTCATTATTTTTCCAATAAGTAATTTCCTAATGTAATAAAATCCATAGGAGTTGTAAAAAATACGGATAATGCATCTTGAGGAGTTCTTGCTATTGGCATCCCTTTTGTATTTAGGCTTGTGTTTAATAATACATATACTCCCGTCTTTTTACCAAACTCTTTTATTATATTATAAAAGTATGAATTATTTTTTTTGTTTACTATTTGAATTCTAGCTGTATTATCTATATGTATTGCTGATATAATATCGTTTTTCTTCTCTTCTTTTACCTTTACATTAACTATCATAAAGTCATAATCACATTTTGTTTTTGGAAAAATAAAATAATCTTGAGCCTTTTCCTTTATTACAGATGGAGCAAAAGGTTGAAATAATTCTCTATGTTTAAATTCTTTATTTAATATATCTTTTATTTTAGGATTTTTTGGATTTGCCAATATAGATCTATTCCCTAATGCTCTTGGTCCATATTCCATTCTATCATGAAAGATAGCACCTATTTTATTTAAAGATAATTTTTCTGCTATGATTTCAGCTATATTTTTATGATATTTATACTTTATTTTTAATCTATCTAATTCTTTTTTTATTTCTTTATTTGAAAAACTATCTCCTAAATATGCTGATGTTATTGTTTTTGAAACAAAACTTTTATATTTATTTGCAACAAATAAAGCTCCACCTAAAGATGTTCCATTATCTCCGGCACAAGGCGGAACAAAAATATTTTCAAACTCATTGGAATATGTAATTTTTGAATTTAATTGTGCATTAAGTGCTACTCCGCCTGCTAAACATAAATTATTTGACCTATATTTGCTGTTTTTTAATTGTCTAATCAATGCAAAATATGCTTGTTCTAATTGTTCTTGTGCAGTTTTTGCAACTGATAAATAACAGTTATCTATTTTCCAATTTTCAAGTCTTTGTTGCCTTTTTAATTTATTTATTAAATAATTGTTAAACAATGGTTCTTGTCTTGATGGATTTGTCCTTCCAGGAAATATACCATTCATTAAATATTTTGTATTAACAGTATATTCATTATCATTGATTTTTAAAAAATCAGTGATAATACAATTAGTTTTTGATTTAAAACCTGCAAGAGCCATAGTTTTGCATTCATCATTGTCATATCTAAAACCAAGATATTGTGTTATTGTTGCATAAAATAAACCTAAAGAATTAGGTTTAGAATAAGATTTTATTTCTTTTATTCCAAATTTATTAGCATAAAATAAAACCGTACTTTTATTATCCCCGGATAAATCTGCCGTTATAATAAAACTATTTTTAAATCCACTTAAATAAAAAGCTGAACTTGCATGTGCTAAATGATGATTTACAAAATATATTTTAGGACAATATCCAAATTTAAAATTAAAAAAATTTAATAATATTTGTTTCATATTAGTATAAGTTTCACATGCAAAAACTATGCAATCAACATCTTTTATTGATATTTTCGCTTCTTGTAAACAAAAATTTATTGAATTTTCAGGTAGAACCCCCGGAGCATGCTTTATTCTTGTAAATCTTTCTTCTTCAATACAAGCAACTATTTTACCATCTTTAATGATTGATGCCGAAGAGTCTTGATTTCCTGGTAAAGTTCCGCCATTTATACCTAAAATGATTTTCATCTTTTCCATATAAAAATACAAATACTATATATTCTAAATTTTAAAATATCTAATAAACTACATAAAATATCTTTTAATGTTCCAAAATGAGCTTTTCCTTTTTCTCTTTTGTTAAAAACAACTTCTATACTCTTAACATTATACTTTAAATATTTTGATTTTAAAATCATTTCTGGTTGAACAAAGCCTGTGCTTTTAGAGCTAGGAAATATATTTTTTAAAATTTCTTTTTTAAAGATAAATGTAAAATTGCAATCAGCAACATCTATTAATACTAATGGAAAAAATATATGTAAAATCACTCTATTACAAAATGAAATAAATTTTCGCCATAGAGTTGCTCCGTTGTTTTTATTTCTTTCTATTACTATTAAATCAAAAGGGAGATTTTTTTCAAAAATACTACTAATATCTTTAGGATTTAGAGGTAAGTCTGCTGAATTAAACAATATGTATTCGTTTGATGCTTTTAAAAATCCATCTTTTAATGATTGAGCTAGCCCCATATTTTTGGTATGTTGTACTAATGTTAAATCCTTATATTTTATTGATAATTCAATCAGTTTTTGATAGGTACTATCATTACTTCCATCATCAACAACTACTAACTCAAAATTTTTAAATTTAGAAGCTTCTGCCATAGTTTTTTCTATAGCTAAAACTATATTTTCTTCTTCATTATACACTGGAATTATAATAGATAATGCTACATTGTTTATAATCATATTTTGCTCTGTTTTTTTACAGATTTGTCACTAGAATCTAAACTAAATATAAAGTTTATAACATGTTAGAGTTTTTAATAAAAAATCCACTATATTACAATTCTTAAAATTAGAAAACTTCTTAATTAAATTTTTACTAGATTTATGCCTAAAAATGTAACATTTGTTTTTATTTAGAAATTCCAAATTCAAAATATTTTTTATACACAACTTTAGGAACAATATTTAATGCTGAAACCATTTTTATAGGATATTTTAACATCTTAATAATATTATAATTTGTATTATAATTTTTAAAAGTTTTTAATGGCAACTTCATAATTTTATCAAATTCTTGTTGTGAAACATTTATTGTCTTTAAACAATCTTCTATAATTTTATCATTTTCAATATGATATGGTTTATTCATCCTATTTAATGCTTCTTCTCTTGTCATCTGTCCATCTCTAATTAATGCAGAATCACTATTCATATTTAAATTAATATGAAACTTTACTCTATGAACATAAGCAATAAAACTATGATATAAATCGTCGAAATAATGAGCTCCGGGATATACCCAGTCCAATTCTTCTTTTATTATATCTTCGGCATCTTTTCTAACATAATTTATATAGTAGTTTGGTGTAAAAGTTTTTATTCCTTTTATAAATGCATAGTAAAAAATTTCTTTTAAATCTAAATTATATGTAGGGTTTTCTGGTGTCCATTTTGGTAATAGTATTTTTCCAAACATATTATGAACGGTTTTTAAATATTTACCATCAAAAAAAGACCATTCTAACGGCTTTACCCCTTCTGTCCTAAAAGATTGTCCTATAAAAATATTTTTTATTCCATATTTGTATGCAGTTGAATACAAAGCAGTTGCTATTGCAATATCTGTTCCCATATTTAAATCTGGGACGGAAGCTCTTAAAAAATCCCTTTTTAGTTCATAAGCAAGTTCTTTTGGATAGCAAACATTTATAAATTTCACATTAAGTTTTTCTACTGCTTTTTTCATATTTTCTGTAGCAATCGGGTTATCAAAATAGTCATCACTATGAACTGCTAAAACTCTTAATTGCCATACTTTTACTGCATTATATAACAAATATATGCTATCTCTGCCACCACTAATACCAACAACACAATCAAATTCTTTATTTTTAGATTGTTTTTTTATATCTTTAATAATTTTATTTAACTGTTGGGTTCCTCTTTCGCCGTTAGGAAATATTTCACAGAGTTCGTCATGCAAATGGCAGAAATTACAAACTCCGTTAATATCAAAATTTATTCCCGGAACACTATTATCTTGAATACATCTTGTACAAATTTGTTTTTCCATTTTTTAACCTATTATTAAAAAACTTCACTAACTTTCTTGCAAATAATATCTGCCTGTTTTAAATATTGTTTTGGTAAACTTGTTGTAACTGCTACACAAAACATTTTTGCAGATTTTGCTGCTCTTATTCCATAAGGGGCATTTTCTACAACTATACATTCTGTTGGTTTTACTCTTAATTTTTTTGCTGCAGTTAAATATGAATCCGGATGAGGCTTTCCTTTTTTTATTATATCTGCTGAAATTATAACATTAAACTTTGATAAGATTTTTTTTGGCAACATAGAAACAACTTTTTGTCTTACTGAACCAGTAACTATTGCTAACAAAAAACCTTTATTTTTTAATTTGATAAGTATCTGTTCTATATTTAAAAATAAATGAACTTTAAAATATTTTTTATATAATTTATCCCTTATATTTAAAACTTCTGCAATTATTTTAGCATCACACTTAATCTTATCTCTTTTGAAAAATCTTTCAACACATGTTTCACATTTTTCACCTTCTTTTTCGTAAATATCAAAAGGAGAAACTGTAATATTATATTTTTTTAAAGTTTCAAACCAAGAAATAAAATGATATGGCATTGAATCAACTATAACTCCATCCATATCAAATAAAACTGCTTTATATTTTTTTAAGTTATTAACTTTCATGACATTTTGATTGTATTATAAAAAAAACAAAAAATCAAAAAGTATAATCACTTAACTTCAAGAAAGATTTTTTTATCTTTCGTAGTAAGTTTTTGTAGATATTTATCAGTCCTCATTGAATGGTTTTTTACCATTGCTATATGGTTTCAGAAAACACCATTTACTTGTTCTTTTATAAGTTGCCTATAAATTATATTTGTTTTACCATTTCTCATATCTTCAAAAACTTCTTCTACTTGCAATAGTTATAAATCTTTATGTGATGTAACTAAAAGTTCATCTAATGTACAATGTGGAGATAATTTCATTTTTTATCTTTTCCCTTATTTTTTTAAAAAACCGGTATACTTTAAAAATCTATGAAAAAATATTTAATTAAAAAACTTAAATTATAGTTAATAAAATATTATCTAATAACTGCTATTTTAAAAACTTTCTTTTGTCCACAATTTTTTATTAAAAGCAAATAAACACCAGGTGCAACTTTTTCTCCATTTTCATTTTTTAAGTCCCATTTTAGTTTGTTTTCACTAGAAACAATTATATCGTTAGAACTAAAACTTTTTACAAGTTTTGATGTCATAGTAAATATTTCTGCACTAAAATCGTATAGATTATCTGGGAGTCTTGCAATATATAGATATCCACTTCTTGCAGGATTTGGGTAACATATAACCTGTGATAAATCATTGAAAGCTGTTTTTGTTCCTTCTAACAAACAGTAGTTCGGATAATCAGCTGAATCCACATTTATAGTTACTTCTACAATATTATAAGACTGGTTCAAATTGA
Source organism: uncultured Elusimicrobia bacterium (assembly GCA_947168325.1). Taxonomy (GTDB): domain Bacteria; phylum Elusimicrobiota; class Endomicrobiia; order Endomicrobiales; family Endomicrobiaceae; genus Ruminimicrobiellum. The sequence goes on from CAMVLN010000021.1 coordinate 6,022, forward strand.
CCATTTTATCAAAAGAATATATTAAAGTTCCATAATTATTAAGCCATTGTTGTATATTTTCTACAGCAGTTGCTCCAGTAAATCTTTTAGTTGTATTAGACGAATGTGTAATTTCATAATCCAAAGGTGAATTGTTTGAAGAACTTATATTTCCTATGGAAGTAATGGTTTGGTTAGATTGTACAAGAAGATTATTTACATCAATAATTAGATTTGCATTTTCAGATGAAACTTTACCAGTATAATTTTTCCCTATTCCACAAACAGTTTCAGAATTTATGTAAGTATAATATAACAAAGCCATATCATTAACATGGCTTGCCCCATTAATAGAAATTTCAAAATATTGTGATATTTTATTCTGTTCATCTTCACTTAAAACCTTTAGTTCATCCTTTGTTTTTACCGGTGAATATTTCATTATAAAGTTAAGAAAATTTACACCATTGGTATCTAAATTATTTATAAATTTTATAAATGTGAAAGATTTTGCTCCTTTCAGAAAATAATAGTTTTGATAGCTATTGGAATCAATATCTACATTTATAGTTACTTCTACAATATTATAAGACTGGTTCAAATTGACCATTTTATCAAAAGAATATATTAAAGTTCCATAATTATTAAGCCATTGTTGTATATTTTCTACAGCAGTTGCTCCAGTAAATCTTTTAGTTGTATTAGACGAATGTGTAATTTCATAATCCAAAGGTGAATTGTTTGAAGAACTTATATTTCCTATGGAAGTAATGGTTTGGTTAGATTGTACAAGAAGATTATTTACATCAATAATTAGATTTGCATTTTCAGATGAAACTTTACCAGTATAATTTTTCCCTATTCCACAAACAGTTTCAGAATTTATGTAAGTATAATATAACAAAGCCATATCATTAACATGGCTTGCCCCATTAATAGAAATTTCAAAATATTGTGATATTTTATTCTGTTCATCTTCACTTAAAACCTTTAGTTCATCCTTTGTTTTTACCGGTGAATATTTCATTATAAAGTTAAGAAAATTTACACCATTGGTATCTAAATTATTTATAAATGCTTCATAAACAGAAGGCTCTATTTTTTCTGGCATTAAATAAAAACTCATTGTATTATTACTTGCTGATATATTTGATATATCTATTCCAGAATATTCATCATTATAACTTCTAGCATTAGGTTTATTTGTATCAGTATCGTTAAAAACGGTTAGCGTAGCATTAGTTCCACCTCTATAATAATCAGTATCTCTCCCTCTACCATTGTCACTAGGCATATGACCATTTTTCCAATTAGAAGATGTGTTGTCTGCTTCTTCAATTGCAACCATATAATGTTCTCCATCGCTTACACTCTGATTGTGAGATTGATATATGTCTCCATCAAATATTCTATCATCTATATGATAGATAAGTAATCCTCTTCTTCCACTTGATGCTCCAGGTAATCCCACATCAAATCCTATAGGTTGCCTATTTTCTATTAAAAAATATTCTTTACTACTACTAAAATTTTTACCATTAAACTTATAAATGGCATCATCATTTTCTTCAACATTATTTATATAATTTGTACCTCCGGTTGCAGTTTTAGCATTAGCCCAACCAAGCTTATATTTTATCCAAGCACAAGGATGTGCAGGTGTTGCTTGACCACCATTATAACTACCTCCTGCCATAATACAAAAATTACCAACTCCTTCACTATTATATTGTGTATCATACAAATCTGGTATGCCTAAAAAATGTATAGTTTCATGGCATGGGGCACCTATTCTTAATAAGCCTTCATTACCTTCATAACCTCTTCCTGCTGCTTCTGTATGATAAGTATCAAACAATATACCTTGAAATGTTCGGTCTTTTGTGGCATAATAACGAGCACTAAGTTGCCATTTGTGTGACCATATATTATCACTAGAGTATGCAAGTCCATCCTGTGCAGCATCCCCACCAGCATGGATAACAGTAAAACCTTGCGGGATTAACCGTCCAGAACTATCACTACTATCTTTCCATGCTTCTTTTAATTGGGATATTAAAGCACTATTACTACTATCATTAAAAAATTGTTCTAATGCTGTTCTTATCAATTCTAAAACTTTATATGATCCTGCACTTCCCTGATTTTCACCACATTCACTATGTGCAATATCTACTGTTATTATAGGTGAAACTATGGATTTATATTCTAACTTACCATAAGATACTTCTTTAAAATAATCGTAATAAGAACCTTTTGCATCATACTCCGTATACCCTTCTTTATTAAATAAATCTACAAATTTTTGACGGATTTGTTCATCTGTTGAAGAAGAATTAAAGGGGCTCTTATCTCTAAATGTTAAATCATTAAATTGAACTAATAGAACAAAATTTATTCTTTTTTCTACTTGTTTTTCTATTTCTCGTTCCGCTTGTACTTTTGATAATCCTTTCGCCTTTTGTATTTTTTGTATTTTTTCTTGCTTTATTTTCTCATTAAATTGCCTTGTTTGTTGTAATTGCTTATAAAAATCTCGTTTTCGTTGTAGTCCTAAATTCTTTCTTTTTATATCTTGTATATTTTTTGTTAATTTACCTTGTGGCCAATCTTTCCCTACAACAAAACTAGATTTTTCTAAACTACCATCTATTGCTTGTTGTGCATAATGCCATACTTTAGTTGTAGAATCTCTAATTACTGTATAACCTTGATTGTCTTCTACCCAATTATAAAACTCATCCCCTTTTATCCTAATTTTTATTCTTGTTCCATCGGGTTGCTCTACTTCAATAGGGTTTGGGTTTGCAGGAATTGAAAAAGAAATATTACAAAAGCTAATTACTATAAATAAAATAAAAATAAATAATTTTAAAAATCTTTTCATCATAATATTAAAAATTTACCTTAATAGTAAACATATGTGTGTTACCTAAATCTTCTTTAGGTAACCATGCATAGTCTACAAAAAATCCCATAAATTTTAATCCTGCTCCTAAAGTTAAATTCGTAATAAAATTATTATTTGTCCCTTGGTATTGTTTCGTTGGTAAAACATAGCCTGCTCTTATACTAAATATATCTTTATACAAGTAGTTTTCTATAGCAAACTTCAATTCTACAAAATCATCATTATAGTAATTGTCTATTTCAAAAATGCCTAATAATGTTTCTGTAAGTTCGCCTGAAATGCCCAAATTTATAGTTGATGGCAAACTATATCCTTTTACTTTAGGACCAATATCTTTCATATTTAAAGAAAGATAAATAGCATCCGATATAAAATATAAACCGCTTAAACTTACAGCAATGCCAGAATATGAAATATCATCTATTGTTTGTTTTATATACTTTAGCGATAGACCCAGTAAAAAAGAATCAAAAACTTCAGTTCCATAAGACAAAATGAAAAGTTTATCGTTTGCATTAAAAGTACCTAGTTCTTTATATCCACTAGAATCTCTTGTTGTTCTAGTCATAGAACCCATGTCAAAATAACAAAAACTAAAATTAATACCAGAAAATTCATCTATAGGAATATTTACATCACAAACACTATAACTTGTATCTTGAATATACATAGAATGTGTTAATATAATTGTTCTAGACAAAAAAGGAACTATAGCAGGATTTGCAATTACTGAATTTTCCCCGGCACTACTAGTATTTGCAAGAGCTGCATCATAAGCATTTGTAGGCATCTGTAGTACTTGAAACATAGTTGTGCCTGTACCTTCTGCAACTGCATTTTCTACAGAAGTTACAATACAAATCAAAAGTAATAGTACAATAAAATTTTTCATATTCATAATTTATATTCGTATAACTATCATAAAGTATACGATTTTTTTAAAATTAAGTAAATAATAAATAAAATATTGTCGTTTCGTTCATAACATAAATGGATATCTCTTGATATCTCTTATTTATGTAAAAGTTCAAACACAAAAGAGACATAAAGAAGTAAGGATGGAGTTCAATATCTTTCTGAACTTTTGCACAATATGTATAGAACTTCTACATATGTCATGTTTTTTCTATAAATATTTTGTATAATTAATCTATATAATATCAAGGAAATTTTTATGGAAATTTTAAACTCAAAACAGATAGATTTACAAATAGAAAATTTAGCAAAAGAAATTTTAAATCAACATATTGACAATATTGCAATTGTTGGTATTCAAAAAAAAGGTGTAACAGTTGCTAAAAGGTTATCAAAAAAAATTCAGTCTATTAAAAAAACAAACGAAAATATTCCTTTTGGCATTTTAGATATAACTCTTTATAGGGATGATTTACAAGAACCTGGGGCAGATATTCCTACAATAAAAGATACAGATATCCCTTTTGATATAAATAACAAAAATATAATTTTAGTTGATGATGTATTATATACAGGTAGAACTATTAGAAGTGCTCTAGATGTTTTGAAAGATTTTGGAAGGCCAAAATCAATAAAGTTAGTGGTATTAATAGATAGAGGATATAGAGAACTTCCTATTCAAGCAGATTTTGTAGGGCTTGTTCACAAAACAAAAAGCAGAGTTTGTGTAAATGTAAATGATGATATTTCAGATAGGGATGTTGTAACGGTGGAATAAAATGAAAAGGCAGAATGGATTGTATAAAATTGAAAGTTCAATAATATCAACTTATTGCTCGTCTACAAAATTTAATAAAAATGTTATAAAAATAATGTCAAAAGCTTTAAATAACTAAGTGACATATATAGATTTAGAACATATAAGATTGTATGTTGGCATAACATTTTAAGGTATTAAAATCTTATTGCATAGAATAATGGAGAAATAGAAACAACGAGAACGACATAGGAGATTACGATGTAAAATATTAAAAGTTCTTCTTTACTATTTGTTTATTTTCTGTTCTGTGATAGTTCGTTGTTTAATGCATTAATTATCTTTTCTTTTTCATTACTTCCAGTCGTACTAAATCTCAGTAATGGTAGATTATATTTTTTTAATATATTATTTTTTATTTTATCTCTTTCAGCTTGTTTCGTTCCTTCTCTATGATATTTATCACCATCAACCTCAATAACCATAAAAGGTTTTTTAGTTATTTTATTATATAGTAGAAAATCAACATGTGTCCAACTATTAGATAAATATTGTGTTTCTTCTAGAGATAATAAAGTATTATCTTGAATAATCATTTTTAATGGAACATGTATAGAAATACTGATATTGGCAAATTTAAATTTTTCTTCAAGTATGTTTTTTAATGTTATATACATTATATTTTCACTATCATATATAGATATCTTTTTATATTTTTTTAAATATTTTTTTCGTTCATCTTCATAATAACTATATAAGTAATCAAAAACAGAATATACTTTACTTTGTTTAATATCACAATTATTATATTTCATGTATTCTAACAAATCATTAATATTTGTGTTTTTTGGCTGTTCGTTAGCATTAATTACAATTATTAGTTGTTCTATTGCACGAGAGATAATCACATTTAATCTTCTTAAATCATCACTAAAATCAGTAATTTCGTTATCAACAGTGGAAAGTATAATAACTTTATTTTCTCGTCCTTGAAATTTATCGACAGTATCTGCTTTTACAGTTGTATTTTTAAATATTTTTTGTAATAAATCTGCTTGTTTTCTATAAGGAGTAACTATCCCTATAGATCCGTCTGTTAGACACAAATTTTCATTAGGTATTATTTCATTTTGAATGACATCTATTTGCCTTTGATTTATATGCTTATGATCATATGCTCTTGCATGATTTCCTCCTACTGTTTTATAAATGATAAGTGGCTTTTTTTCACTTTTTGACTCTGTTAATATTATCAGCTGATTATCATAAAATTTTTTATTGCAAAAATCTATTATTTTTGGATGACATCTATAATGCTCTCTTAATAAAGTTTTTGGAGCATTAGAGAAAATTTTTATCATTGCAGATAATAAACTATTATTTTTATATCTATAACTTTCAGGTAAATTGTATTTTTCAAATATTGAATCAGTTACTTTTGCTAAATCAGGTTTAACAACATTAGGTAATTGCTTTAAATCACCAACTATAATTGCTTTCTTTGCACAAGATAAAGCTAATACTCCAGTACATATATCCACTTGAGATGCTTCATCAACAATTAGATAATCATATAAAACATTTTTATTTAAACTACTCATTAATGAATATGTTGTGCTTAAAACTACGGGATACTCTTTTATAAATTTATTTGAATTTGAATAAAAATTTAGGTCTTCAAGAGTATAAATATTATGTTTTGTCATAGAATATTTATTTTCTAAACTTGCTTTAAAAATTGTTTCTGATTCTTTGGAATATTCTTTCATCATATTTTTAAAATTAAAAGATTGTAATAGGTCTGATAGATATTTTGCCCTCTGTTTTATTTCTAGTATTTTCTTTTCATAAAATTTCTGTTGACATATAGATATCAAATAATTTTTTGGATATTTTTCTAATAAATGTTTTATTATATTTCTTTTAAAAATATTTATATGTAATTTTTCTGTAATCAAATAAAAAAATTTTGAGATTAAATTTTCATTACCTAAAGATTCTTCATGCATTTCTATTGAAATACTCATTTGTAATGCTTGTTTGAATGATTTAATTTTATTTAATTTTTCCGGATAATTTTTGATATTAAAGCTATCTGTATATTTTTTATGATGTTCAAATTCTATTTCAATTGATGATAACTCTTGTTTTAATTTTGCAAGTTCTATTTGATAATTCAAGTTTTTTTGCAATGTTACATATTGTTTTTTTAAAAGTTCTTTTTTGTTGTTAAGTATATTTGAATCAATAGCCCAACTAGATATATTAGGTAAAGGTTTCTGAGAATCTATAAATTCTTGTTTATTTTTTATATTACCTAAATATGCCGCAATAAAATCAACATTATATTTTTTTAGTTTATCTATAACATTTTTTGTTGCAGAATTATTACTTGAAACAACAGCAACTGTTTTATCATTTATTATTGCATTTGCTATTATATTTAGGATTGTTTGTGTTTTTCCTGTTCCAGGAGGTCCCTCAATAATTGATATTTTATTTGATATGGCTTTTTCAACAGCTTCTTTTTGACTTATATTAAAACCAAATGGATAAACTAAAAAATTTTCTTGATTTTTTATATTTATATTCTTATCTTCAACTTGTTTTTTTATATCTTTTTCAGATAAAAAATCACTTAAAACTGTTTCTGCCCTAACATTATCAATCTTTGTAAAGTTGTTAAGCAGTATATTAAAGGTACCCCCATCATCATCTTTTTGTTCTAATCCACTTATGCTAGCAAGTTCTTTAAAATAATCTAGTTTTAAATTATTTTGTTTATCTTTTTCTGCTGGATATTTAATTTCCACATTTTTTTGGTTATATGTGAATTCCTTACCATTTTTAAATGTAACTTTATAATATCCATCACATTTTTCTAAATGTGATATATCTGAAGTTTTATTTTCTCCTTTTAAAAATATTTTTTTCTTCATTTTTATCTTTATAAATTAAAATATTTACCTAGATTACAAAATTTTCAAAATCTTTTCCATTTGGTAAAGAAATTTGTAGAGTACATTTGTAGGACTACAAAATAAAAGAATACCAAGAGTAAAGATTGAAGAAAATAGCATAGCCAGCACAATGTTAAAAATATTCAAAAGCAACGGGGGAGCATTAAAAAACTCAAAACAAAACATTTGGATGTAAAACGGTAAAGAGTTTTTTAAGAATAAGAATATTTAAAAGATTTTTTACTAAATATGATAACTTTGATGTGCTGTTTTGTAGTTTTCTTTGCTTTGATAATTGATATATTAGTGTGAAAATATTTAAATAATGGTTATTCAGATTGTTTTTTGTAAAACAAAAAAATCTAAAATTATTAAAATTTTGTATTAAATTTTTAATTCAAATAAACTAAATTGTTTGCACCACAAATATAAATAATATAGAATATTCCACTATGGATAATTATAAACTTTTATCAGGAAACGAAGCTCTTGCACAAGGGGCTTACGAGGCAGGGGTAAAATTTGCATCTTCTTATCCGGGAACACCTGCAACAGACATTTTAGAGTATTTTACACAATTTAAAGAAATTGATGCACAGTGGGCAATCAACGAAAAAGTTGCATTTGAAGTTGCACTTGGAGCATCTTTTGCTGGGGTAAGATCTATTTATTCATCAAAACATGTTGGAATAAATGTTTGTATGGACCCGTTAATGACGGCAACATATTCAGGAATAAATGCAGGTTTTGTTATTGTTACAGGAGATGATCCTGGAATGCATTCTTCCCAAAACGAGCAAGATAACAGACTAATTGCAAAATTTGCAAAAATTCCGTTGCTTGAACCATCCTCCCCATCTGAAGCAAAAAAATTAATAAAACTTGCTTTTGAAATTAGTGAACAGTTTGATACTCCGGTATTATTTAGAATAACAACAAGAATTGCACACACAAAAGAAAATGTTGAAGTTGGAAAAAGAATTGAAGTAGCAAATAAAGTTTTTGAAAAAAAACCACAAAAATATGTTATGGTTCCAGCAAATGCATATAAAAAACATATTGATTTAGAAGAAAAATTAATAAAACTTCAAGATTTTTCAAACAATTTAAAAGAAAATTCTATAGAAATAAAAGATAAAAAGTTAGGTATTGTATGTGATAGTGTTTCTTATTTATATGTAAAAGAAACATATCCTAATGTATCAGTATTAAAACTTACAATGGCTTTCCCTTTTGCAGATACAAAGATTAAAGAGTTTGCATCTAAAGTAGAAAATATTGTTGTTGTGGAAGAAAGTGAACCTTTTATAGAAGAGCATCTTTTATCCTTGGGAATAAAATGTAAAGGTAAACATTATACTTACAGAGTTGGTGAACTTAATCCAGAATCTGTAAGAGATATTGTTGAAGAAAAGCCAAAAGTAAACTATCCTAAACCTACAAGAAAACCAGTTTTGTGTCCTGGATGTCCACATAGGGCAACATTTGTAGCATTAAGAAAAACTAAAGTTATAGTTGCAGGAGATATTGGGTGCTATACTTTAGGTGCAACACCACCATTATCTGCATTACACACTTCTATTTGTATGGGTTCAAGTGTAACTATAATGAGCAGTTTAACTAGCATTTTAGGGTCTAATAGTGCTGTTGCAGTTATAGGAGATTCTACATTTTGTCATTCAGGTATAGAAGGGCTTATTAACTGTGCATATAACAAAGCTAAAGGTGTTATTATAATTTTGGATAATGCAACAACAGCAATGACAGGTGCACAACCTAACCCAGCAACAGGTATTACTGCAAAAGGAGAACAAACAAAGAAACTAGATTTAGAAAAATTATGTATAGCTTGCGGGGCAGATATTGTTGAAGTTATAGATTCTTCTTGTTCCTCAATAGAAGATAAAATTAAAGAACTTATAGCAACAAAGAAATTATGTGTGTTAATAGTAAGATATTCTTTATGCAAAATGATAGATAGAACAAAGAAACCTGCACCAACGGTTGTAGCCAATAAGTGTAAGAAATGTTATATGTGTGTAAGTGTAGATTGTCCTGCAATATTTAAAGATGAAAGTGGCAATATAAGGATAGATAACAATTTATGTGCAGGGTGTAATGTTTGTGTAGAACAGTGTAAATTTGAAGCTTTGTTAAGAACAGAAAATTAGAATTTTGTACAATACAATACCCTATCAATTTATATTTTATAAGGAATAATAATGGAAACAATAAATATTTTATTTTGTGGAACAGGGGGACAAGGTATTCTTACAGCAGCGGAAGTTGTTGCATTAGCCGCAATGTATGATGGATACCATGTAAAAAAATCAGAAGTTCATGGTATGGCACAAAGAGGTGGTTCTGTAGAATCTCATGTTAGAATAGGTAAAAAAGTTTTTTCTCCTATAATAGAGTGTGGTAAAGCTGATTATCTTCTTTCTTTTGAAAAAGGCGAACATGACAGAATGTTTTATATGCTTAAACAAAAAGGAACAGATTTATTTAATGACTTTGTTGAAGCTAGTAAAAAAATTTCCAATCCTAAATTTGTAAATACATACATGTTAGGTGTATTGTCAAAATATCTTTCAATATCAAATGAAAGTTGGCAACAAGCAATGAAGGAAAGTATAAAACCACAATATTTAGATAAAAATATTGAAGTTTTTACACAAGGCAATAGAAATTGAAGTTTATTTATTAAGCTAAAAAAATGGTAAAAAACAGGATTTTAAGTAG
>CAMVLN010000022.1 GCA_947168325.1 uncultured Elusimicrobia bacterium
GGTTGTTATTTAGATAATGATAATTATATATTAGTTGATGGTAAATTAAAGCAAGTTTATGAACCTTTTGGTATTTTTAAAGTTATTTTTAAGAAGAGTTATATATTTAATAACACTTTTTTAAATTTAATAGATACCAAAAATAGAAATTTTCATGAACAATATCTTATAAATAGTGTTTTGCAAATAAAAAACATTGTAAAACAAAAATATGATGCAGAATTAATAGTTATTGTATGGCCGGATGTTACAAAACAAATAATTGAAAATTTAAAAGAAACCAATATCAATACAATAACTTTAGATAAAAAATTTGAAAATAAAGAATATAAAATTAAAAATGATGGACATCCAAACCAGAAAGCAAATGAAGAAATTGCACAGATATTGTTTGATTATATTAACAATAAATCTTAAATTGTATGTTGTTGTGCTGTGTTTGGTTTAATAAGAAAAATACATAATATGATATAATCTATCGTAAATTTTAGCATTAATAATTAAAAATCTTATGTTCTAACTATGATTTATATATTTAATAAATAAATGAAAAATAAATATTTGATATTTTATTTTTATATATTTTTATTTTGTTATAGTTATGCTTTTTCACAAAATTACAATAATTGTAGCATAAGCCATACTGGTGTATGTTATGATAATGTAAATATTTTAGAAAAAAGAGTAAAAATACAAAATCCTATCCCAATAAATTATGATAAAAAAGAAAAACTTATTACTTTTGAACAAACTATTCCACGCTATATGAAAATTTCTGGTTATTGGATATCAAAAATAGAAGAACCTGATAAAATAATATTAACAAAAAAAGAAATTAAAAAATTAAATAATGAAATTTACAACCTCCATCTTGGAATATCCAATTTAAAAAATCATTCGGGAAAGGTTAAACAAAGCAGGTTAGAAGAAACTTTTCTTACTCTTCTTAATTTGTTAATGAAAAAAAATTTAACAGATATTAATGGAGAACCAATTTTACCAGAATTTTTTATAGATCTATATGGTACTATAGACATTCCACAACAAGATGTTTCTAATGTAAGATATGCAATTACAACAACTTACAATGATGTTAGATTATTCCCTACTGATCAAAAAATAATATCTTTAAATTCTGTAACAAAAATTGATAGATTACAAGAAGAAAGTATAGATATTGGAACACCTGTAATTGTGTTATGCCAAACAACAGATAGTTTATGGAGTTTTGTTACTACTGAAACTGAAGAGGGGTGGATAAAAACTGAAAATATTGCTTTTACTAATAAAAAAACATTTAATAAATGGATTGATTGTAAAAAAGTGGTTATAACAGATTCAAAAGCCGATATATTTTTAGATAAAGAAAAAACTGATTTTTTAGAATATGCACGAATGGGAGCTAAATTTCCATATATATCAAAAAAAGGCAACACCACTATTTGTATAAAAATTCCTATAAGAGATAATGATGGTTTTTTAAAGATAACAAAAGGATATTTAGATTATATCGAGGCTAATATTGGTTTTCTAAAATATACCCAAAGAAATGCATTAAATTTAGCATTTAATCAAATAAATTCTCCTTATGGCTGGGGTGGGGCAGATGGTGAACAAGACTGTTCAGGATATTTAGGGCAAATATATAGCTGTTTTGGAATATTATTGCCTGAAACTTCTGTTCAAAAAATAAAATGTGGAACTGTTATTAAACTAAATAAACAAGATGATGATTTAATAAAAAATTCAGCTATTATAGATAAAGCTATGGCTGGAATATCTTTTATATATTTACATGGGCACATTATGTTGTATATTGGTGAAGAAAATAACAAACCTTATGTTATACATTCAGTTTTGGGATTAAAATCTTATAATGAAAAAAATGAAAAAGCTATAAATTATATAAATAAAACTATAGTTTCTGATTTGGAAATAGGTGATGAATTTGCAGGTAATTCTCTAATAGACAGAACTTCAAAATTCAATATTATAAAATAAAATTTCTTGACTAAAATAGGGCAATTTTTATATACTCTTTGGCTATAGATGGTCATAAAAATATTATAAAAAATACTATTTTTGAAGATATTTTTGTGATTGTTGATAAGTTATCCACAATCTGTGGATAAGTTGGGGATAAGATGGATATTTCTATCATACAAGCATGGAAAAAGGTTGTTGATAATTTAACATTATCTGTTGGGCAAAAAACTATTGATTTATGGTTTAAAGATGTTAAACCTATTTCATTTAACGAAAATATTTTTACAATTTCAGTTCCAAACAATTTTTTTTCTAACTGGCTTAAAAAAAACCAACAATCTAATATAGAACATATATTAAAAACTATATATTCTACAGATGTAAAGCTACAATATAATGTAGAAAAAGATATTTCAGATCAAATATCCAAAGTTCCTGTTATTCCTATTCATAATGATACCCCTATATCTTCAATAATAAAAGATCAGCTTAATCCATATCTTACATTTGATAGGTTTATTATTGGAAATTCTAACAGATTTGCTTCTGGTTGTAGTGAAGCTGTTACAAAAAATCCTGGCAAATTATTTAACCCTTTATTCATATACGGTGGTGTAGGTCTTGGCAAAACTCATTTAATGCATGCAATAGGAAATGAACTAAAAAAGAATTTTTCAAATTTCAGAATTTTATATGTTACTTGTGAAAAATTTGTATCTGATTTTATTGAAGCTATAAGATTTCAAGAAAAAATGCCAACTTTTAAAAATAAATATAGAAACCTTGATTGTTTATTAATAGACGATATACAGTTCCTTGTTGGTGGAAATAAAGATAGATCCCAAGAAGAATTTTTTAATTTATTTAATACTTTAAAAGATAACGGTAAACAAATAGTTATTGCTTCTGATAGACCTCAAAGTAAGTTGGAAATAGAAGAACGACTTATTTCAAGATTTAAGTGGGGAAACACTGTAGATATTCAACCACCAGATTTAGAGACAAGAATTGCAATTTTAAAGAAAAAATCTGAAGAAGAAAAAATCTCTGTTCCTGAAGATATTGTTATGTTTATAGCATCCCAAATAAAATCTAATATTAGAGAATTAGAAGGTGTATTATTAAGGGTAACTTCTTTTATTAAATTTACAAATACACCTTTTACTTTAGATTCTGTAAAAATAATACTAAAAGATATTATTGTCCCTGAAGAAAACATACAAATAACTATTGACAGAATTCAAAAAATTGTTTCAAAACATTATAACATAACAGTAAAAGATTTTAAAACAAAGCAAAGAACTAGCAGAATTGCTCTACCTAGACAAATTGCCATGTATTTAGCAAGATCTCTTACAGATATGTCAACTACAGAGATAGGTGATACCTTTGGTGGCAGAGATCATACTACAGTTATGCATGCATGTAAACAAATAGATAAAAAAGTTACAGAAGATGCTTGGTTTGCTGCTGAAATTAATAAAATAGTTAAGTTGATAAAAGAAGATAATTAGTTGTTGATAATTTTGTTAATAGTTTTATTTTTTAATAAAAAAGTAAATTTTAGTATAATATGTGTATAATTTATACAAATTATTAACAGACTTATTAACTTTAAGTTTATTAAAAAAATAGTTTATAAATATAAATTTTTTTAAAATTAAATTATAAAATAGTTACTAACAACCCTTATTATTATAATTAAGTTTTTTTAATATAAAGGAGAAAAATAATAATGAAAGTAATATGTGCAAAAGACGAATTAATAAAGGGAATGCAAATAGTTCAACCTGTAATAGCTTCAAAGATTACTTTACCTGTACTTTCAAATTTTTTATTTGAAACTGAAGAAAATAAAATAAAGTTATCAGCTACAGATTTAGAGATAGGTGTTACTTGTTATATAAAAGCAGAAATTATAGAAGAAGGTGCAATAACAATTCCTGCAAAAAGGTTTTCAGATATAGTAAAAGAAGTTGCAGATTGTAATATAGAAATAAGAGCAGATGAAACAAATCAAATAAACATAAAAGCAAATAAATCAAAATTTTCTCTAATGGGTATAGATAAGAAAGAATATCCAGCACTTCCGTTGTTTAATAAGGAAAATATATTTACAGTGAAAGCACAAGTATTAAATTCTATGTTTAAAAAAACTATATTTTCAGTATCAAAAGATTCTCAAAGATATGTTTTAAATGGTGTATATTTTGCAGTTGAAGATGGTGTAATAAAAGCTGTTTCTACAGATGGCAGAAGGTTATCTTATATTAGTGTAGATGGAGATGGTTTAGATAAAGAAATTAAAGGTAAAGTGATAATTCCTACAAAAGCTGTTTTAGATATTTTAAGATTAGTTTCATCTAACGATAAAATTGAAGATGTTCAAATTTGTTTGGCTGATAATTTAATGACAATAATGATTGGTGACATTACATTTCAAACAAAGTTAATAGAGGGAGTATTTCCTAATTATGAGCAAGTTATACCTAAAAAAGAAATGTCTAAAATAAAATTAAATGTTGCTAACACAATGTCAGCTGTAAAACAAATGGCTTTACTTACAGGTGATAAACTTGTTGCTGATAGGGCATCATCAATAAAATTCAGTTTTGAAAAAAATAAGATGATTGTTTCGGCAAATACTGCTGGTCTTGGTTCTGGAGAAGCAGAAGTTGAAATAGAATATTTGGGTGAAATATTTGATATAAATTTTAATCCAAATTATATTAAAGATATTTTACAAAATATAGATGATGAAAATATTTATTTTTCATATACAACTTCACAAAATCCAGTTGTTATAACACCAGAAAAAGATAAAAATTATCTTTGTGTGGTTATGCCAATGAGATCGTAAAAATGGAATTTACAGAAGTTTCATCAATACTAAAAACAATTTCAGAAAAAATAGGTTTAAATGATAGCTATTTTGTTATTATGTCTAAATGGGAACAAGAAGTAGGTAATAATAAAATAGAGTTAAATGGTTTTAAAGATGGTGTTGTTTTTGCTAAAACAAAATCAGCAGTTTATTTAAACGATTTTAATTTAAGAAAAAGGCAAATCATTAAAAAATTAAATCAATATTTAGGTAAAAAATTTATAAAGAATATTAAATGTGAAATTAAATAATAAATATAGAAACGACAGAAGATTAGAAAATTAGAAAATTATAAAATTAGCAACGACAACTCCTCCATCTTTTCAGAAGATTTTTATCGGAAAAATATAGAAAATAAAATTTATTAATTTTTTTATCTTTATAAGCAAAAATAAAAAAATAACTTTATTGTTTTATAAATTCCAAATAATAACTTTCTTAAATAAAAAAATAAAAAATTCGTTGTTCGTTATAAGCTAATAAAATTATCATTTCTAAATAATAAACAATAAACTAAACTTACCAAAAGCAATATGATATAATAACAAGGATACAATATCAGAGGAAATATGGAGCAGAAACATTTAAATTATAAAGAAAGAATAAATTTAGGTAGTTATTATACAAAACAAGAATTAGTTGATATTGTTTTTAGTATGTTAAAAAAACATATCTATGATATGAAACAATTTTGTTTGTTAGATACTTCTTGTGGATATGGTTCTTTTCTTAAAACTAATATTTGTTTTAAGAAAAAAATAGGAGCAGATATTGATATAAAAGCACTTGATGAAACAAAAAATATAAAAAATGTGAAATTATTTTGTCAAAATAGTTTAGTTGATGTAAATAGAAAAAATATTGATATTTTATCAACAGACAAATTAATAGTGGTTGGTAATCCTCCATATAACGATACAACTTCTATAATTAGAAAAAATATAAAAAAAGATATTTTTCAAATAGATAACGATTTAAAAACTAGAGATTTAGGTATATCGTTTTTGTTATCTTATAATAAACTAAAAGCAGATTATATTTGTGTTTTACATCCATTATCATATCTTATAAAAAAAGCAAATTTTACATTACTAAAAAATTTTAATCAAAATTATAAGTTAATAGATTCATTGGTTATAAGTAGTTCTGAATTTGTTGAAACATCTAAAACAACATTTTTTCCAATAGTAATTGCTTTATATAAAAAAGATAGTTTAGGTATGGATTATAATTTTATTAAAAATTATATATTTAAAACAAAAGAAGGAAAAATTTTTTCTTTATCATCTTTTGATACTATTTCCAATTATTTAACAAAATATCCTAACCAAAACTATGTAAAAGAAAAAAATAGTGTTGCAAAATTTTGGACTATGCGAGATATAAATGCATTAAAAAGAAGTAGAACATTTGTTAATGAAACAACAGCAGGAACTATTTTTATTACAAGCAATAAATTACCATATTATTGCTATGTAGACATATTTAAAACTTTTATTTCACATATTCCATATTATTTTGGAAATTGTGATGTTATGATAAATAATAAAAAATTTTTGAATATAAAAGATTGTTTTGAAACTTTATCTGCAAAAAGATTTTATAATTTAAAACCATATATAAAATCTTCAAAAACAGTAAAAGAAGCTCAAAAATTGGTAGAAAATTATTTTAAAGATTTGTTAGGGCAACACTATGTATATTAAATTTTTAGATGAAATAAATAAAAATATTTCAGTTGCTATTCCCTTAACAAAGCAAACAGACAAAACAAGAATTAAAAAGAAGCTATTATAAAAGATGATATTGATATTGTTAAAAAATAAAATGGATTAAAAATATGAATAAAACTTTACATGAAATAATTAAAATTTATTCAACAAAAAGTCATATAGATTTTTCAAGTTATCTTTTAAATTTATCAAAAGATACTCTAATATCCATATTTAGTGATTTACTTACACTTTATATTAATGATAAAAACAGTTCAACTATTAGAGAATTTTTAACAGTAGAACTAGCAGGATATAAACATAATACTAAAAAAATAGGTTTTAATGGTTTTAAACAAATTTCAATAGATAAAGCAATTAATTGTGAAGCAAAACCTAAAAATTTTTCCATACAAGATTTTCTTGACTACAAAGCAGGTATAAGAAAAACAAAACCTTCTAAATTGAATGGCGGTGGAAATTTTACCGATTATACATGGGCAAGATTCAATAAAGATAAAAAAGAAAACTTAAACATGTTAATAAGCGGTTTTGTTGATGGGCAATTAGTTTATCTTTTAGAATTTTGTTTTAACGAACAAAGTTTTACAAATAATTTAAAAAAGCAGTTGGAACATAAATTTCCAAAAGGAGATAAAAAAGGGTATTATTTAAGATCCGCAAGTTTTGATTTTAAAAATTATAAATCTGCAAAAACTTTAAAACCTATATTTATAATAGATAAATCTAAATTATTATCTTATAGCGAATATATAAATAAAGATTTATACAATTATTTGTTAAAGAGTAAAGAATAATGATTTTACAAGGTGATACATTATTAAAATTAAAGGAATTGTTAGATAATTCTATTGATATGGGTGTTACATCTCCCCCTTATAATAAACAAGAAAATAAAAAAGGATGGCTTGTTGCTAATGTGAAATATGATTCTTCAAGTGATAAAAAAAACGAAACAGTTTATCAACAAGAACAGATAGATGTGTTAAATGAGCTATACAGAATAATAAAACCAGGAGGTAGCTTTTTTTATAACCATAAAATAAGGTGGGAAAAGGGTGTTTTGTTGCATCCTATAAGTTGGTTATCTAAAACAAAATGGAATTTAAGGCAAGAAATTATTTGGGATAGAGAAATAGCTGCAAATATAAGAGGTTGGCGGTTTTGGCAGGTAGAAGAAAGAATATATTGGTTGCAAAAACCTAAAAATAACAAAGATTTAATAGGTGAAGAACTAAAATCTAAACATGCATTGCTTACTTCCATTTGGCGAATTAGACCTGAACAAAAAATAAATCATCCTGCCCCATTTCCTATAGAGTTGCCTACAAGATGTATATATTCAATAATGGATGATAAAAAAGGTATAATTATAGATCCTTATGCAGGTAGTGGAACAACTTTAGTAAGTGCAAAATTGTTAGGGCATGATTATATAGGAATAGAGATTTCTAAAGAATATATTAAAATTGCAGAAGAAAGGTTAAAAAATTATAAACAGGAAAAAGATAAAGTTAATAAAGAGCTTTCTTTACATGTAGTAAAAGAAACTTTTAAAGATAAAAAAGCAAGAGGTCTATATTCTAATAAGGCTAATAGGTACAAAACAGTGAACAATTATGAAATTTAAAACTTATTTGTTTAATTTAAAAAATAAAAAGATAAAAAAGTTAGAAAATCTTGCACTAAAAAATTTAAAAGTTGTTACAATAGAAGAGTTATATAGTTTTTTAATTTCACAAAAAAAGTAAGAAAAATTATAAAATATAATATAAAAATGCAATGTATAATACGGAGGAAATTAAATGACAAACGAAGAACAAAACAAAACAGCATCAAATTATGATGCTTCTAAAATTCAAGTATTAGAAGGGCTTGAAGCTGTAAGAAAAAGGCCTGCTATGTATATTGGTTCTACATCAGAACAAGGGCTACATCATTTAGTTTATGAAACAGTAGATAATTCAATAGATGAAGTTTTAGCAGGATATTGTAAAAATATAGATGTTACAATTCATCCGGACAATTCAATAACAGTTCTTGATGATGGTAGAGGTATTCCTGTAGACCCTCACCCAAAATTTAAAGATAAATCTGCACTTGAAGTTGTTATGACAGTGCTTCATGCTGGTGGAAAATTTGATAAAAATTCTTATAAAGTTTCAGGGGGATTGCATGGTGTAGGTGTATCTTGTGTAAATGCTCTTTCCACAAAGTTAGTAGTTGAAGTTTATAGGAATGGAAATATTTATAGGCAAGAATATGCTAAAGGGAAACCTACAACAAAACTTGAAATTGTTGGTAAAACAGAAGATAGAGGAACAAAAGTTACATTTTTGCCAGATCCAGAAATTTTTTCGGTAACAACTTATTCTTTTGATACCTTAACAAACAGATTAAGAGAACTTGCTTTTTTAAATGCTGGTGCAAATATCACAATTATGGATGAAAGGCAAGATAAAGAACATACTTTTCATTATGAGGGTGGTATAAAAAGTTTTGTTACATATTTAAATACAAACAAACAAGTTATTAATAAAGAACCAATATATTTTACAAAGAATAAAGATAATGTAGATGTAGAAGTTGCAATGCAATATAACGATTCTTATAACGAACAAATTCATACTTTTGTTAATAACATTAATACAGTAGAAGGTGGAACACATTTGTCGGGGTTTCGTTCAGCATTAACAAGGGTGGTAAACGACTATATTAAGAAAAATGAATTGTCAAAAAATAAAAATTTGTCTCTTTCAGGGGAAGATGTTAGAGAAGGCTTAACAGCTGTTATTTCTGTTAAAGTTCCAAACCCACAATTTGAAGGGCAAACAAAAACAAAGTTAGGAAATTCAGAAGTTGAAGGTATAGTAAAATCTTTAGTTGGGGATGCACTTACAACTTTCTTAGAAGAAAATCCTGGTATTGCAGGGCAAATTTTAGAAAAATCAATTAATGCAGCAGAAGCAAGAGAAGCTGCAAGAAAGGCTAGGGAACTTACAAGAAGAAAAGGAGCTTTAGATTCAGCAGCACTTCCTGGCAAACTTGCAGATTGTTCAGAAAAAGATCCACAAAAAACAGAACTTTTTATAGTGGAAGGGAACTCTGCAGGAGGTTCCGCAAAGCAAGGTAGAAACAGAGCTTTTCAGGCAATTCTTCCTTTAAGAGGTAAAATTTTAAATGTAGAAAAATCAAGACTTACAAAGATGTTAACTAACGAAGAAATAAAAACTATGATTACAGCAATAGGTGCAGGTATTGGTAAAGGTGAAGGAGAATTTAATATAGATAAAGTAAGATACCATAAAGTTGTTATTATGACTGATGCCGATGTTGATGGTGCCCATATTAGGACTCTTCTTTTAACATTTTTCTATAGGCAAATGCCACAACTTATAGATAATGGCTATATTTATATTGCACAACCGCCACTTTATAAAGTGAAGAAAGGTAAAAAGGAAATGTATTTACAAACAGAAGCAGAACTTGATAAATTTTTATTTAAACAAGGGCTCAATGGGCAATCAATGATACTGTTAAAAGATGGCGAGCAAATAGGAGAAACAATAGACCAAAAACAACTAACTCAAATAGTAGATGCAATTGCAGAGCTTGATAACCTTATAATAAAAATTACAAAGAAAGGTTTAAATTGGAACGAGTATTTGAAGTTTAGGCAAGAAGGTAAAATGCCTATATTTAGAGTTGTAGATCAAAATCAAGTTAGATATATTTTCTCAGATAAAGAATGGAAAGAATTTAAAGCAGAATTGGTAGAAAGAAAGAAACAAATGCAACAAGAAAATGGAGAACTTCCAGTTGATGGTTTAACAGAAGAAGTTTTGCCTGAATATAAAGAGTTGTGGGAACTTCCAAGAATAAATATTTTAGCAGATAAATTAGAAAAAAAGGGTTTACATTTACATCATTATGGAACTACACATGTTAAACCGGTATACAGATTAAAAGATGAAAAAAATGATGTACATGATTTAGCTTCAACAAATCAACTAATAGAAAAAATAAGAGAGCTTGGTAGAAGAGGTGCCACAATTCAAAGATATAAAGGTCTTGGAGAAATGAATCCAGAACAGCTTTGGGAAACAACAATGGATCCCGAAAGAAGAAAAATGTTACAAGTTAAACTTGAAGATGCAATTGAAACAGATAGAATATTTACAGTTTTAATGGGCGATAAAGTAGAAGCAAGAAGAGCCTTTATTCAAACCCATTCATTAGATGTAACTAATTTGGATATTTAGTTTTATGTGGTAATATATGCATGTTTGTTTTGTGTATGTAAGATACTATACATATTGTGTGTCCGGATTTCAAAAAAAATCTGTAACTGATTATAACCAGATAAATTTAGGAATATCTTATATTTCTAGCATGTTAAAAAAAAATGGTCATACAACAGAGTTGTTATGCTATCATTCTTTTAATGAATCATATATAGAAATATTAAAACAAATAGAAAGAAAGCCTCAAGTTTTTGCTGTATCTGTAGTTGGTGCTAAAGATTATAAGTTAGTATTACCATTTTTAAAATTAATAAAAAAATATTATAAGGAATCAAAAGTTATTGTAGGTGGGGCTTTTGCTACAATTCATCCAGAAATAGTTGTACAAAATGAATATGTGGATGCTATAGGTATAGGCGAAGGTGAGTATGCAATACCAGAATATGTAAATCAAGTAGCAAAAGGGCAATATCATAAAGTAGACAATTTATGGATTAAAAATGGCAATGAAATTATAAAATGTGATAGAAGTGTTTTTATAGAGGATATAGATAAACTCCCTTTTCCAGATAGGCAAATATGGGATAAATGGGCGACTGCTCCAAAAAATCATTCTGTACTTTTAATGAGAGGATGCAAGTACAGGTGTAAATATTGTGGGAATCGTATTTTAGCTACCAAATCACAGGGAACATATGTTAGATATAGAAGCATAAATAATATAATAGAAGAAATAAAAAATATTAGAAAAATATATGTTAATACCCAAACTATTACATTTTATGTAGAAAATGCATTGGCAAATATTGATTATTTTTGCAATCTTTGTAGAGCATTGATAGAATTAAATGATTCTTTATCAAACAAATTACAATTTTTTTTATATTTAAATTTTACACCAAATTTATTGAACAAAGATTTAGAAGTTATAGAATTGTTAAAAAAAGCAAATATTCGTTATATAAGTTTTGCACTGGAATCTGGTTCTTTAGAAATAAGAAATAAATTAAATAGACCATATTATACGAATGAAGATTTTATTTCATTTTGTAAAATATTACAAGAAGGCAAAATACATATTATAATTTGTACAATGTATTGTTTCCCTTATGAAACTAACAAAACATATTGGCAAACCATAAATTGTGTAAGGCAATGCAAACCAGATTTGCTAAATTATACTTGGTTATCAAGTCCTGAAAATGCAGGGAAAAAGGTAAAATTTATAGATAGATGTCGGTATTTTTTATTTAGATGGCTAGTTCTTTATAAATATAAAAATTTAGCAGAAACAATATATTTCTCTATAGCACCGTATAAAATTTTTGATAATATAATAAAATTTTGGAAAGATATTGTAGCATACAAAGTAAAACAAAGTTATAAAAATAAAGAATTTGCAAAAGAAGCAATGGATAATGGTAATTTTAAGAAAGCGATTAAATATTTTAATAAAGTATATATAGACGACACAAATTATTGGATATATGGAGACAGAGCAATAGCAAAAATGGCAATAGGTGATTATAGTGGAGCAATAAAAGATTTTGATAAAGTACTAGTATTAGAACCCAAAGAGATATATAAAGAAAAAAGAGAAGAATGTTTCAAAAAGATAAATAAAAAATAAGTTTTATGTTGGAGATAAAAAATATATGCATGTTTGTTGTGTATATATCAGAACATATTTAATAAGTGAAACTGATAAATATAAAATAAAAGGAGACAAAATACCATTAGGAATATCATATATATCTAGTTCTTTAAAGCAGGCAGGATATACAACAGAAATTATATACTGTACCACTTTTACATTTAACAATGGTATAACAAAATATATAAAACATAATCCACAAGTATTTGCTATTTCAATTACAGCTCAAGAAGATGTGTTTTTATTAATTAAATTTATTGAACAAATAAAAAGGGAATATAATAATGCAAAAATAATAGTAGGTGGACCAATAGTAACAATAGATACGGAAAATATATTTAACAATGTTCAACAAACAGATGCAATATGTATAGGAGCAGGGGAAAAGGCAATAGCAGAATATGTAAAACAGGTAGAAAAAGGGAAATATCAAAAGACAGACAATTTATGGATAAAAGATAGCAATGGGCATATAATAAAATGTGACAGAGTTTTATCTATAGAAAATTTAGATGAGTTACCATATCCAGATAGAGAAGGATGGAACAGATGGATAATACCAACAAAAAATTATGCTATTTCCATTAATAGAGGATGTATTTATAATTGTACTTTTTGTAATAACAATATATTGAAAAGTAAATCTAATAATAGATATTTTCAAGAAAGAAGTGCTGAAAATATATTAACAGAAATAGATTTTATTGTTAAAGAGTATAGTGCTAAAAATATAATGTTAGTTGGAGAAAGTGCAATAACAAATGTTGATAAATTTAGAAGATTATGTTTGGCATTAAAGAATTATAATAATAGTTTAATAGATAAAATACAATTTGAAATAAATATAAATTTTACTCCTAATTTATTAAACGAAGATTTAGATATAATTTATTTAATGAAAGAAGCAAACTTTAAATTATTAAAATTTTCATTAGAATCTGGTTCATATGAAATAAGAAAATTATTGGGTAAACCAAGTTATCAAAATAAAGAAATAATAGAATTTTTTAATATATTACATAAACTTAATTTTAATACATTATGTTGGGTAATTTATTGCCATCCATTTGAAACAAGAAAAACTTATTATGAAACACTAAATTGTTTAAGGCAATGTAAACCAACACGGATAATATATCAAATTTTAAGTCCTCTTAAAGGAACTCAATTGTACAAAAAAATAATGGGAGAACATAAAGATAAAAAATTGAGTATTATAGATAAATATAGATTTTATACATTAAAGTTTAGGGTATACAATAGTTATAAACCAAGAATGGTTATGTTGAATATATTTTTATCTAGGTATAAGTTATTTATTATATTAAAAAAATTAATATTAAAATATAAACAAAAAAATAAGTTTAAAATCATACAAAAAAGCAAGAAATGTTTTTACAACAAAAAATATAAAAAAGCAATAAAATATTTTAATAAAATAAGTATAGATAAAACAAATTATTGGATATATGGAGATAGAGGTATAGCAAAGATGACAATAGGTGATTATAAAGGAGCAATAAAAGATTTTGATAAAATATTAGAATTAGAGCCAAAAGAGATATATAGAGAAAAAAGAGAAGAATGTTTGAATTTATTAAATATATTAGATAAAACAAAATAAGTTTTTTATTTTTAATACAAATTTAGGGAATTAATATTATATGCATATAGCTTGTATCTATTTTAGAAATCTTTCTTTTCTTGCCAAAGATGTAAATGATGATAAAAAGAGATATTTTACGATTCCAATGGGTATAAGTTATATTTCAAGTAGTTTGAAAGTGGCAGGATATGATGCAGAGGTATTGTTTTATAATGTGCAACGAGAAAAAGTATATAATAAGGTAAAAGAAACAGATAAATTAGTATTGTTATCAATAATAACAGAAGCAGATTATGAAATAGCAAAAAAAGTAATAGAAAATATCAAAAAGAAATATCCAAAAATAAAAATTGGAGTAGGAGGGCAATATCCAACATTAGTTCCAGAGGATATGATAGCAAATAAAAATATAGATATGGTATGTATAGGAGAGGGAGAAATAGCAGATGTAGAGTATGCAAAACAAGTAGAAAAAGGACAATATCATAAAACAGATAATTTGTGGATAAGAGATAATAATGGGAAGATAATAAAATGTGACAGGAGTGTAGTGATAGAAGATATAGATAGTCTGCCATATCCAGAAAGGGATGGATGGTTAAGTGGTCTTAGTGAAAATTTTAAACAAAAACAAACAAATCAACTTGTATTATTAGAAAGAGGTTGCAATAATAGATGTGCATATTGCTCGCATGCTTCACTATCAAAGAAACAGGAAGGTAAATATTTAAGATACAGAAGTATAGATAAAGTAATAGAAGAGATTAAAAGTTTGAGTATTCATTATTCTTATATGGAATCTATAAGATTTATCGCAGATAATGCTTTATCAAATCCTAAATATTTTATAGAACTATGTCAAAAATTAATAAAATTTAATGAAAAAAGAAAAAAGAAGATTCAATTTCATTTTAGTCTTAATATTTCACGAGAAGCACTAAAGTATAAAGAAGAAATTGTTGACTTAATGAAAAAAGCCAATATTACTTATTTTAATATTGGATTACAGTCTGTTTCTTTAGATATAAGAAAAAGATTATGTAGGCCATATTATACTAATGAAGAATTTGAGGAATTTCTTTATATGACAAAATTAGCAGGAATACCTTCAGCAATAGATATATTGTGGCATCCATATTTATATACAAAACAAACATATAAAGAAACTTTTAAATATTTAAAAAAAATAAAACCATTTAATGTAAAATTTTATTGGTTAACTACACTCAAAGGAACAGAATTGTATAAATATAGAAATAAAATAGTTTCTTATAATGATGCGAAGCTAATAGATAAATTAAGATTTGAAATATTGAAATATAGAGTACTTTATGAGATACATGGAGCAAAAAGAGTTTTAAAAGATATATATATAATAATAAATGATAAACCAATAAAAAAATTTTTAAGAAGTATGTTATTAGAATTTTTTACAAAAAGATATAAATTTGTAGATAGAATGTTAAACAGAATAGTAGATATAATATATAAAACAAAGAATATTTTTTATAAACTGAAGAATAAATTAGAAACGGATAGACAAAATTTCCAAAAGATAGCTAAAGAAGAAATGGATAAAGGGAATTTTAAACGAGCTATAAAATATTTCAATAAGGTAAAAATAAAAGAAGACAATTGTTGGATATACGGAGATAGAGGAATAGCAAAGA
>CAMVLN010000023.1 GCA_947168325.1 uncultured Elusimicrobia bacterium
GAACCATCTTCCATACTTACATAATCTGCCAAAATGCCTAACGATTTTCTGTCTATTATTGGATTTTGACACTTTATATACTCTAAATCTTTACCATCAATTTCCATTTTTATATCAAAACTTTCTGCAGAAATTTTATTCTTAACATTTTCTGCCAAATCTTTTGCTACAATTATTTTTTCAACTTTTCCGTTTAACTTATATTCACAAGCAACATACTTTGCTATAGGTGAAAAAGCAAGTGCTACATTAGACGGCAATGTCCAAGGAGTTGTTGTCCATATCAATATGGAATAATCTTTTAACAAATTTTGCTTTGGTTTTAATATATCTGTTAATTCAACTATTTTGAACTTTACAAATATAGAATCTGAAGTAACATCTGCATATTCAACTTCAGCATCTGCAAGTGCAGTTTCACAAGAAGAACACCAATATACAGGTTTTTTCTTTCTGAATAAAAAGTTCTTTTCTACAAGTTCACCAAACACTTTTACAATAGATGCTTCATATTTTGGATTTAATGTAAGATAAGGTTTTTCCCAATCTGCAAAAACCCCTAACCTTTTAAACCCTTCTTTTTGAATAGAAACAAATCTTTTTGCAAAATCACTTGCTTGTTTTCTAAATACGGTTTTATCTACTTTATGTTTATCTGTCTTTAACTCTTTTAAGCATTGTGTTTCTATTGGAAGGCCATGACAATCCCAACCGGGAGTATAAGGTGTATCAAAACCCTTCATATTTTTATATTTTAAAATAAAATCTTTCAAAATTTTGTTTAATGCATGCCCGCTATGCATGTTTCCATTAGCATAAGGTGGCCCATCATGAAGAATAAATTTCTTTTTACCTTGATTTTTTGCTCTCATCTTTTGATAGATTTTTGCATCATATAACTCTTTTAAAAAGTTTGGTTCCCTTTGTGCTAAATTAGCTTTCATTTGAAAATCTGTTTTTGGCAAATTCACTGTTTTTGAATAATCTTTTTTTTCTAGTTCCATTTTTATTTAACCTTTTTTAATATTTTTTTAACATTATCAAACAATTCTATAATCTGATTATTTGTATCAAATCTCCCCTATATATTTCATTTGTTTGTATATCTCGTTTTAAAAATTTTTAGTATTTAGTATTAGAATAAAGTTTTTAGGATTTAACTTTGATGATTGTTTTGCAAACTCAAGAATTTTATCAACAGCCCACCTTTACCGGTCATGTTTTGGTTAATTTTTATGCAAACTTATATATTAATCCAATTTTTTCTTTACTTCAATAGAAAGTTGTGCAAAACTTATTCCTGTAAAAGCCATACCATAAACTAATGTAACATCTATAACTACTTAAAAGTCCTGACAATTACCATATTTTTATTACACTTATAACATCTGCAATTATCTTACACATTTTATACATAACTTTGCTTTGAAATTCTAATTGATATAGTAAAAAAATTCCTCACATATTTCCAATACAAAGTTTTTTGGCATTTTATTTTTCACATCTTTCTCTTATTTTTAGATTCTATTTCTATGGTATTGTATATAACTCTTCTTCTGTTCTACCTGTAATCTCTATAGTTTTTTCTCTTCCTCTTTCTCCTTTCCTTAATAAAACATTAGACCTTTTTACATCAAAAAAATCCGATAAATAATCACATAATTCTTCATTTGCTTTTCCATCAACAGCAGGAGCAGCAATTTTTACTCTTAAAATTGATCCAATTCTACTAACAACATCGTTCCTTTTTGAATTAGGAATTACCCTTACTTTGATAATCATCTTTTTGCCTCTTTACTTAACAAAATACTTTAAAGCTGTTAGGCTATAAAAAAATTTATTTTTTTAAATGAACAGCTTATAACTCAAAATCAATAAAAGAATTTACCTACTAAACTTACTATAAAAATCTATCATCTAAAATTTAGATATTAATGTAAATTTTTTATAAAGCAAACATTACCTCAAATTCTCTTATAAGGAAACTTCATTGTAAAATGTATAATCCTGCAATATCAAAAAATTTTCTATAACTCTTCTGCTCTTTTTTTTGCTTTTTCAATAGCAGTACAAATTATTTGTTTAAAATCACTATTTATAAATTCTTCCATTGCCTTTTCTGTCGTTCCACCAGGAGATGTAACATTTTTTCTTAAAACTTTGTCTTCTAATCCACTTTCTACAAGCATTTTCCCTGAACCGTATATAGTCTGATAAACTAAATCTTTTGCTACATCTGCAGGAAGTCCCAAATTTTCTGCAACTTCTCTCATAACTTCAGAAAAATAAAAAATATAAGCTGGACCAGAACCAGAAACTGCAGTTATCGTGTTTATTAAATTTTCTTTAACTACAACAACTCTCCCTATAGCCAAAAACAAATTTACTATATCATCTATATTTTCTTTCGTTGCATTTTTACCACCACAAACAGCAATAGCACCTTTACCTACAAGTGCTGGAGTATTTGGCATAACTCTTATAACAACAGATTTTTTTGAAAGATATTTTTCTACAAGTTCTGTGGATATTCCTGCAACTATGGTAACAACTAATTTTGCTTTTCCAATCTGTTTACCATACTCTTTAATAATTGCTTCAATTTGCTGAGGTTTTATTGCCAAAAAAACTATATCTGCTTTTTCTAATGCTTTTTCTTTGTCATGAGAAATAGAAACAGTATATTTTTTAGCCATATAATTTAGCCTTTCCTGTAAAATATCATTACAAAAAATATTAGAACTTTTTACCATATCGTACTTCACAAATCCAGATACTATAGCTTCTGCCATATTACCTGAACCTATAAAAACGACTTTTTTATCATAAAATTTTTTACTTAACATAATTTCTCTCTCCAAATATAGCCGTTCCTATTCTTACCATATTAGACCCTTCATCAATAGCAATTTCAAAATCTTCTGACATTCCCATAGACAAAATACTAAAATTGCTATCTTTTCTCAATTTCCGCATATTTTCAAAAGTATTAAAAGCCAACTTAAAATAAGGTCTCACTAGTTTCTTATCTTCAAAATATGGTGCTATTGTCATTATTCCACAAACCAAAATATTCCTACAATTTAACACACAATAATCATATATTTCAACTACTTTTTCTTTTGAAGCACCGGTCTTACTTTCTTCTTGTGAAACTTTCAATTCTATTAAACATTTTTGTGTTTTATTTATTTCCTTTGCATGCCTATTGATACTATCAGCTAACTCTATACTATCTAAAGATTGTATCATATCAAAATTATAAACCGCTTTTTTAGCTTTGTTAGATTGCAAATGCCCTATAAAATGTCTATTTACACCTTTTAAACTATTAGATAGAATGTCAAACTTTGGTAGTGCTTCTTGTATTTTACTTTCAGCAATATCCAAAATTCCTGCATCTATAGCTTGCCTAGCACAATTTGCAGAAAAAGTTTTTGTTACTGCAACTAATGTTATATTTCTACCTTCTGCAAATCTTTCTATCTTGTTTTGTATATTTTTAATATTTCTATATACCGTATCCATAACACATCCATAATACAATGTATTATTATATCATATTTTATAAAATTTATTAAGTTGTTTGTTGTAGAAGTGTGAATTCAAGGTACTAAAGCAATACTTAATGGAAAAAATAAAATAGAGGGATGAAAAGATATAAAAAAGGATACAGATAGAAGAAAGAGAAGGAATAATGAAAGGAGTAGTAGGAGCAAAAAGTTTAAGAGAAATAGCAAGCAAAATAAATAGAAATGTTAGCAGTATAAGTAGAGAAATAAAGAGGAATAAGGCATGTAGGAAAGGCAATAAAGATTTAAGGCAAGCACAATGTAGTGCCAATAAAGCACAAAACAGGCAAAAAGTAAGTCATAAGAAATTTGTATTAAAGAGTTATGTAATACCAGAAGAAGTATAGGTGATAATTGTAATGTTCTATTCAAAAATTTTAATGCTTTTTTATAATTTGTAAGTTTTATATATGCTGCTACATTTAGCTAATAAAATTTGCTAAATTTTATTTTTTTACTTTATACCCTTCATAATAATAGGATTGTTCAATACCTTTAAAAATAATTTCTCTGTCATTAATTTTATCGGTAAGTGCGGCTTGTAATAAAAATCTTAATTCCAAATCGTTTATCGGACTTCTTTCCATTGCTTGTAGATATAAATCTCTATCCACTTTTTGCCAATCTACAACTTTTTTAAGATTTTTCTTTAGTATCATATCAAGCCAAATTCTTGTTGATCTGCCGTTACCTTCCATAAACGGATGTGCGACATTCATTTCAACATATTTTTTTATTATGTCTTCAAAAGTATCTTCCGACATTTGTTCTATCTTTTCTAATATTTCTTTTAAATAAAGACTATTTGCAAAACGGAAATTTCCTTTTGAAATGTTTTTTGTGCGGATTTGCCCTGCGAAGTCATACAAATTATTGAACAAATATTTGTGAATATCTTTTAAACCTTTAATAGTACCGACTTCTATTTTATTTATATCGTTGGTTTCAAAAAGTTTTTTTGCATTATTAAGACTTATTTCATCTATACTTTTCATAAATATATTTTACTAAATTCAACTTGTTTTATAAAGAAGAATTTAATACTGTATAATTTTTACTTTGTAAATTTTTACAACAAACTTTAAGCTATAGGCTTGTAAATATAAGCTAAAAAAATCGTAAAGAGTTTTTATTATAATTTGATTTTAAAGTTGTTGGTATTTATATGACAGATTGCCATAGCAAGTGCATCTGCAGCATCATCTGGTTTGGGAATATCTTTTAAGCCAAGCATAGTTTTTACCATCCGTTGCATTTGGCATTTATCTGCCAAACCATAACCAGTAAGTGCTAATTTAATTGTTCTTGGATTATATTCAAAAAGAGCAAGCCCTTTTGTAACAACAGCTGATATTAAAGCACCCCTTGCTTGCCCAATAGTCGCTATAACCTTAGACCCTTTTAAAAAAAATATATCTTCCATAGCAACCACTTCAGGTTTATATGTATCAACTATTTTTTGTGTTTGCATAAAAATAAATTTCAACCTATCAGCCAAACTATCTTTAGGATATGTTCTAATACATCCATAAGCTAAACAAGTAAGTTTATCAGTATTTCCTTTATGCACTACTCCCCATCCGGGCATTGCTAATCCTGGATCTATTCCTAAAACTATCATTATTCGCTATATTTTTCCATATCTTCTTTAGATATATCAAAATTGGAATAAACATCTTTCACATCATCGTGTTCTTCTAACTCATCTAACAATTTTATCATATGTTCTGCATTTTCGCCCTCTAACTTCACATAAGTTTGAGGAATCATCGTTATAGAAGATTCTAATATAGGCAAATTTTTAGCTTTTATAGCTTCTAGAACTTTATTAAAATCCGCTGTTGTTGTATATATTTCATAACAATCATCTTCATTAACAAAATCTTCAGCCCCATTATCAAGTGCTATTGTCATAACAGTATCTTCATCTCCTGCTGATTTATCTATTGTTATAAAACCTTTCTTAGAAAACATCCAACCTACACAACCAGTTTCACCCATACTTCCTGCATGTTTAGAAAATATTTTTCTAATTTCAGAAGCTGTTCTGTTTTTGTTATCAGTTGTTGTTTCAACAATTAATGCTACTCCTGCTGGTCCATAACCTTCATAAGTGTTTTCTTCATACACTGCACCCGGAAGTTCCCCTGTTCCTCTTTGAATAGCTTTCTTTATATTATCTTGAGGCATATTAGCTTTTCTTGCATCATCAACAGCTTTTTTAAGCCTTGCATTGTTCTCTACAACTCCGCCACCTTCTTTAGAAGCTATAACAATTTCTCTGATAATTTTTGTAACAATATTACCTCTTTTTGCATCTACTGCTGCTTTTTTGTGCTTAATACTTGTCCACTTATTATGCCCTGACATAACTAAACCCCTTTTATACACTATTAATATTTCTTAAAAATAAATTCTACTTTATTACTACAAGCTCTATTCTTAAACAAGTTCACTTTTTTATCAAAAATTTTTACTATATAAACATCTTATCCAAAAAAACCCATTTACTCTATAATCTGTTAAGCATTACAAATTATCTCTACAAGAATATTTAATTTTTTGTAAAATCGTTTAACTATAAAACACAACACAATACAATAATATCTTAAGGACAATATTATACATTTTTTATTTAAAGCTAAACAACTAAAAAATTTTTAATACTTTACTCTCTTTTTCCTTTTAAGTTTATTATGCTCTAAAACTTTAAGTGCCATTATAGCCTTTTGTAAATTCTTTTCTGCTATTTCTGATGGAACATTATCATTCTTTTGCTTTTGTTCTGCAGCATACTTTTTTGCTTTTTCAATAACCTCATCATTGATATCATCTGATTTCATAGCAAAATCAGAAATTATACTTACAACATTATCTGAAACTTCTAAAAAACCGTCAATAACTGTAAAACTTTTTACACTATTATCTTCTAACATTATTTCTATATCACCTTTTGAAACCATTGTTATAAGTGAAGTATGCCCTGCAAGTATTGTAATAAGCCCCGATGTAGTAGGAATAGTTGCTTGTTTAACATTTCCACTAAAAATATTTCCTTGAGGTGATAAAATATCTAATTTATAAAGATTAGCCATTATTTATTAGCCCTTTTTACAACATCTTCTATAGTTCCTGCCATATAGAAATGTTGTTCTGATATATCATCATATTTTCCTTCAATAATTTCTTTAAAACCTTTTACTGTATCTTCAACTTTTACATATTTTCCTTCAAATCCTGTAAATGTTTCTGCTACAAACATTGGTTGTGTAAGAAATTTTTGAATTTTTCTTGCCCTTGCCACGGTCAACTTATCTTCATCGGATAATTCGTCAATACCTAGTATTGCAATAATATCTTGTAAATCTTTATATTTTTGTAAAATTTTCTTAACACTCATTGCAACTTCATAATGATCTTTTCCTACTGTGTTTGGATCTAGAAGCCTTGAAGATGATGTTAATGGATTAACTGCAGGATAAAGACCTTGCTCTACAATTGCTCTATCTAAAGTAACTGTTGCATCTAAATGAGAAAATATTGTTACAGGTGCTGGGTCTGTATAGTCATCTGCGGGGACATAAATTGCCTGCACTGATGTAACAGAACCATTACTTGTAGATGCTATTCTTTCCTGTAATTCACCCATATCAGAAGCTAAATTTGGCTGATACCCTACAGCCGACGACATTCTACCAAGCAAAGCGGAAACCTCACTACCTGCTTGAGCAAACCTATAAATATTATCAATAAACAAAAGTACATCCTCATGTTTTTTGTCTCTAAAATATTCTGCCATTGTAAGACCAGTTAAAGCAACTCTCATTCTACTTCCTGGTGGCTCGTTCATTTGCCCAAAAACAAGAACAGTTTTATCTAAAACATTAGATTCTTTCATTTCCATCCATAAATCTGTTCCTTCTCTTGTTCTTTCTCCTACTCCGGCAAAAACAGAATGACCGTTATGTTCCATAGCTATATTTCTAATAAGTTCTTTAACAACAACAGTTTTACCTACCCCTGCTCCACCGAATATACCAATTTTTCCACCTTTTGTAAAAGGAGAAATTAAATCTATAACTTTTATGCCTGTTTCAAGAAGTTCAGGTGTAGTTTTTTGTTCAGAAAGTTTTGGTGATGGTTTATGTATAGGTGCAAAATCTGATTCTGTTTTTGATATTTGCCCCAACCCATCAACTGCATTTCCTAAAACATTGAAAATTCTTCCCAATGTTTTTTCTCCAACTGGAACCTCTATTGGAGCATTTGTTCTTATAACTTTGTCTCCTCTTTTAAGCCCATCTGTAGAACCTAATGCAATAGTTCTAATTTCAAAATTATCCATTTGAAACATAGTTTCTAAAACTAACATAGAACCATTTTTCATTGTGATATTAAGAGCTTCATAAATACCAGGAGTTTCATTGTTAAATTTCACATCAACAACTGCACCTTGTACTCTTATAACGAAACCTTCACCCTTTTGAAAATTATTTTTTTCCATAAATATTACATACTCCCTTATTATTACTTCTAATGTTTCAATTTATATCTTCAATAAAAACAAACTAGACAAAACTATTAACTTTAATTTTTTATATATTCAAAATTACTACTTTTTAGCAATGATAAAAAACAAAGAATTTTTATTTTTTATAGATTTCCGATAAAAACTTTCGCCAATGACAAATAACAATGAACTGTATATTTCACAAATTCCCGCCCAATCTTCTAAATTGGCTGTACCAATTAATGTATCTGCCCGTTGGCTAAATCAAGAATTTCATTTGTAATTTTTTCTTGCCTTGACTTATTATAAATTATAGTCAAAGAAGTTGCTATTTCTTTAGCATTTTCATTTGCATTACTCATAGCAGACATTCTCGCAGCCTGTTCACTTGCATAAGCATTCATAAGCATATCATAAAAAATATTTCCTACATAATAAGGTAATAAACTTTTTAAAACTTCATTAGCAGACGGTTCAAATATATGGTCGCCTTTATTTACAAAATTTTTATCTTTTTCTATAGGAACAAGTGACTTTGTTATTGCTTGCTGAACTATTCTATTTTTAAAATTTGTATAAATAACATTAACCGCTGATATTTCTTTTTTATCTAATAAATCCTTCATTATTTTTAGCATAGGATAAATTACATCATATTTAGGAAAAGATGACCCCATAAGAAAAGATGCCTTTACATTATATCCATTCTTTATACAAAAAGTTTGAGCTTTTTTACCTATTGTAACAATATAATCATCTTTTGAAACAGATACAAATATTTGTTTGTATATATTAGCTAACAAGCCACCACATAAACCTTTATCTGTAGATATAACATAAAATAACTTTCTTTTTATATTTTTATCTATGTTTAAAAAAGGTAAGTTATATAACAAATCTGTACTTTCTGCTAATATTTTTTGAACAATAAAACTTATCCTTTCAGCATAAGCTTTATTATTTTCAACAGAAGCTTGAGCTTTTTTTATTTTAGATGCAGCTATCATCTCCATAGCTTTTGTTATTTGTGCTATACTTTGAGATGATTTTATTCTTTTTTTTACTTGCTGTAAATTTTCTGCCATTATCTGTTCTACACCCTATATTAAAGTTTTCTTACATTCCATAATAGCTTCTTTTA
This sequence comes from uncultured Elusimicrobia bacterium, assembly GCA_947168325.1. GTDB lineage: Bacteria > Elusimicrobiota > Endomicrobiia > Endomicrobiales > Endomicrobiaceae > Ruminimicrobiellum. The sequence goes on from CAMVLN010000023.1 coordinate 9,224, forward strand.
ATTGTGCTAATATTTCTTCACTTAACTTTTTATTTTCAGCCAATTTTGCAATAAGTTCTTTATGATTTAATTTAACATACTCAACAATTTTATTTTCAAATTCCATAATATTATCTATCTTAACATCGTCTAAACAACCGGATGTTGCAGAATAAATTGCTATTATTTCAGAAACCTCATCAAAAGGATTGTATTGAGGTTGTTTTAATATTTCTGTTAAAACTTTACCTCTATTAATTTTTTTCAATGTATCTTCATCTAAATCGCTACCAAATTGTGCAAAACTTTGTAATTCTCTAAACTGTGAAAGTTCAAGTCTTACAGGTCCTGCTAATTGTTTCATAGGTTTTGTTTGTGCTGCTCCACCTACCCTTGATACAGACAATCCCACATTAAGTGCAGGTCTTATGCCAGCATTAAACAAATCTGCTTCAAGATATATTTGCCCATCAGTAATAGAAATAACATTTGTTGGAATGTATGCAGAAACATCGTTTCCTTGTGTTTCAATGATAGGAAGTGCTGTAAGTGTTCCACCACCATTTTTCTCTGAAAGTCTAACAGCTCTTTCAAGTAATCTTGAATGCAAATAAAAAATATCTCCAGGATATGCTTCTCTCCCTGCAGGTTTTTTTAACAATAAAGAAATCTCTCTATATGCCCAAGCATGCTTTGTTAAATCATCGTATACAACTAATACATCTTCACCTTTTTCCATAAAATATTCACCAATTGCACAAGCTGCAAAAGGTGCAATATATTGTAACGAAGCAGGATCTGATGCTGTTGCAGAAACAACTATTGTATAATCCATTGCACCTGCTTCTTTAAGTTTTGCAACTATAGAAGCAACTGTTGACCTTTTTTGCCCAATTGCACAATATATACAAATTACCCTTTTTAAACCTAAATCTAATTTTTTCTGGTTAATAATTGTATCAATAGCAATGGCAGTTTTACCTGTTCCTCTATCACCTATAATAAGTTCTCTTTGCCCTCTTCCGATAGGAATCATAGCATCAACAGCTTTTATACCTGTTTTAATAGGTCTATCAACTGGGCTTCTTTCTATAATACCTGCTGCTATTTTTTCTAGCGGATAAAGTTTTCCATCTTCTATATTTAATTCCTTTTCATCTAATGGTTTACATGTAGGGTCTATAACTCTTCCTATCAATTTATCAGAAACATTGATACCAAGAATCTTTCCAGTTGTATAAACTTTCATTCCTCTTGAAACTTCTGAATTTGATAATAACACAATATAAACAGCATCTTCATCTAAATTTAAAACAAGACCTTTTGCCTTATTTTCAAACTCAACTTCTTCTCCATACCCTACCCCTGATAAACCTGTAGCTTTAACAATTCCATCGCCAATTGTTTCAACTATACCATAGTTTACCAACTCAGGATTAGTATCTACAAAATTAAGTTTTTCTTCTATTTGTTTTATAAGTTCTTCTGGCTTCATAAACTCTCTCTTATACTTTTCATTATTTTTATTATCATATTTGTTACCGTATAATCTAGTATATAATCTCCAAATTCAATTTTTATTCCTGCACCAATTTGTTCATCATCTCTAACATAAACAAGTTTTTTGGTAGGGAACATTTTTTGAATTTTAGTTTTAACAACAGATGTTGCCTCTCCAGCATATTTAACTACAACTGTAGATTCTTTTAATGCTCTTGAAAGGTAATTTATAAAAAGTTTCAATTCACTTTTTTGTAAATTATTAAAAATCCATTGAGAAATATCACTAGATACTTCCCCTTGTTCAACTATTGATAAAGCTAATTGCTTAATTTGTTGTGTTTTCATAACTACCATTTTCTATTTTATCTACAGCTTTTGATAAAATTATACTTTTATCTTCCTCTGTAAAAATTTCAGACAACACTTTTGACACTATTTTTTTAGACAAATCTACAGACATCAAACCAACTTGTTTACTAATTTTATCAAACTCATCTTGGGCTTGTTTTTTTGCATTATCTATAATTTCTGTAGCTTGTTTCTTTGCATCTTCTAAAGACTGTTGTTTCATTTTTTCAGATGACACTTTTGTATTATTTAAAATTTTATCAGCATTAATTCTGGCTGTTTTTAAAATATCTGCCTTTTGATTATTTGCATCTAGCAAAGTTTTATGTGCATTTTGGGCATCTTCTAAACCTTGCTTGATTTTAGCTTGCCTTTCTTCAAATATTTTTGCAATTGGTTTATACAAAAATTTCTTTAATATAAACAACAATATAGCAAAGTTTATAATCTGTGCTATAAAAAGTTTAGTTTCTAACCCAAACAAGTTTATTATATTTGTTATTATTTCCATAAAATCTCTTTATTCTTTATAATTACTTTATATTATTTCATAAATGCAAATATTAAACAATAAATAGCAATAGATTCTGCAAAAGCCATAGCTATAAGCATATTTACCATTATTTTTCCAGAAGCTTCTGGATTTCTACCAATTGCTTCCACTGCCTTTGCACCAATTAAACCAATACCAAGACCTGGTCCTAAAGCTCCTATTGCAATAATAATGCCACCTGCTAATGTAATTGTCATAAAATATTTCCTCCTAAAAAACTTATATTTATATTATATTCTATTCATAAAAATTATTTCATAATTTTTAATTTATAGTTTGTATATTAAAGTTTATATTTATTATACTTATATATTAGAACAAACAACTATTTTTAAAGAAACTTTTATTTTTTATAGATTCCCGATAAAAACTTTCAGGAATAACAAACAACAATAAATTTTATATTTTAATTCCTGCTATCTTTAATCAAGTTATTTATTTTGTCTAATATTTTTTTTGCCATGTCTGTATCATCATTCTTGTTTTTTCCTTTTTGTAATTCTTCATCTATATCTATATTATTATTATTTACACCAAGTTTTGGGTTTGATAAGTGTTCTACAAAATCATTATAAAAGCTTTCTCTTGCAGCACAAACAACAATATCTATTTTATTTTGTAAGGAGAAATGAATCAATGTGCCTAATAATTTAAACATATCATCACCTTCTGTAATAACTAAAACAGATTTGTTTTCATATTTAAAAAAATAAATATGATCATATTCTTTATTTTTCTTTTGCTTATGGTTTCTTCCTTCTTTTACACTTTCCAAGTACGATTTTAGTTCTCCATTATCATTAAAATCATTAAAATTTTTAAAAGTTTTTTCAAAAACTTTAATTTTTCCCACATTATTTCTATTAGCCAATGATAATGATATTATCAACTCAATTATCAACTCATTTAATGTAGTTGTTTTTCCGGCTTCTGGCTTTCCATGTAAAATTATAAAATTTGCATCTTTAATATTTTCTAATGGCATAATTGCTTTTCTCCTCTAAACAAAAACTCTCTCTATTAATGTTTTTCTATCATTATACTCATAAAAGCCATTGTGAGCATTGCAAAAACTATTGCTTGTATTACTGCAACCATCAACTCTAAACACATAAACGGAAGCGGCAAACCAAATGCACACATACCAGATACAGTAGACATAACACTTTCTCCTGCAAATAAATTTCCAAACAATCTGCAAGATAAAGAAATAACCTTTGTAAATTCTCCTATAAATTCTAAAAATCCTACAAACATAAATATAGGAAACATTTTAAATGTTATAAACCTGCTAATATAACTTTTTATACCTGTATACTTAATAGAATAGAAATGACACATAAATATTGAAATAACAGCAAAAGCAATGGTAACATTTAAATCACTTGTTGCAGTTCTAAATAAAGGGACATTTTCTCCACTTGATGTTATAAATCTTATAGATTCAAAACCGGGAAACTGCCCTAATAAATTAGCAATAACTATGAATAAAAAAAATGTTATAACCCAAGGATATATAACCTTTACTTTATTAGAAACATCTTTTGTTGAATTATAAAAGTATTCATAAACTACTTCTAAAATATTTTGTATTCCTTTTGGATATAATGACATTGAAACATTAAAAGCCACAACAAAAGCAACAATTATTAAATCTATCACTAATGTTGTAATTAATGTGTTTGTTACCGGAAAACTACCTATATTGAATAAAATACTTGGTGCTAACATAATTGCACCCCTTTTTTGATGCTATAAAAAACTTACACTCCGCTTTATATTCTATATATTCTAACAAAAAAAATCAATTAAATAATTTTTATATAAATTGTGTAAAAGTATAAATTTTGATAATATAATTTCGGATTTAGGTTTTTTGTTTGTGATAAAGTAATAAAACAATGGAGTTTTTATGAAAATTAAAAATTTATTTTTGAAACTTTTTATCAATACTGATTTACAAAAAGATATTTTATTTTTAAGGAGCATAGATTTTTTTGAAGAATTAAATATATCACAATTAAAAAAAATACATACCCATATGTATAAAAAAACTTATTTGCAAAAAGAAGTTATTTACAAAAAAGGGGAAGAAGCAAAGTTACTTTGTGTTGTAAGATCAGGCAAAATAGAATTAGATGATGGTAAAAATAGAAGAATTATACAGAAAAGAGATTGTTTTGGACAAAAATATCTATTTAATGGTAATGAAGTTTATACTAATACAGCAACAGCAGTAGAAGATAGTAAAATATTTTTTATGTATAAAAATGACATTGAAGATTTGATGGAAAAAGATAAATCTATAGGGTTTAATATGTTTAAAAAAATATTAAAAATGCTTTAAAAGAGAGAAAAAAATGAAAGATAATAGAGTAACAAAAATTTTTATTATATCTCTTTTATTGTTATTCTTTTTATTTGGTATGCTTTATTTATCAAGGCAGATCATTGTTCCGTTTATAGTGGCAGGTATAATCTGCTATGTATTTTCACCTATAATAAATAAAATTATGTTGTTAGGTGTTAAAAGATGGGTTGCTGTTAGTTTTGTTGTTATATTAATTTTAACTATATTCATTTATGTTATTACATTGTTGGTTCCTGTTATGGCTACAGAAATAAAATCTTTTACACAAAATTATCAAAAATATGAAATGATTATTAAAAAACAATGTTATGATATATCTAAAAAAATTCCATTTTTAAAAAAATATACTGACACTATTACCAATACAACAGAAGATTCTGAAAATAGCTTAATGAATTTAATTGCAAGCAAACTTGAAACTTTATCAAAACATATAACTTCTGTTGTATCTGTAATACCGTTTATAATTTTAATTCCTATAATAACTTTTTTTATGTTGTTGGGTACAAATAAAGCAAAAGAATCTTTTATTGAGTTTCTTCCTGCAAAATATGTTGAGTTTTTTGTATCGTTTATATATGAAGTAAATTTTGTTTTAGGTGGATATATTAGGGGCCAAATAATTGAAGTGTTTTTTATAGCAATAGCAACTAGTTTAATTTTAATAAGTTTTAACATTAAGTATGCATTAATAATAGGTGCTGTTTCTGGCTTATTTAATATAATTCCTTATCTTGGTCCTGTTGTAGCTATGGTATCGGGTGTTCTTGCAACAGCAATACAATATAAATCAATTACATTAGTTTTGTATGTTTTTATTGCATTAGAAGTTATGGAACAAATAGATGGACGAATTATTCAACCATTAATTGTTGGTAAAAATGTAAATTTAGGACCTGTTACAATGATTTTTGCTTTATTGTTTGGTGCAAACATTGGTGGAGTTCTTGGAATGCTTATTGCAGTTCCTACACTTGCTGTATTAAAAAATATATTTATTATATTTACAAACAGATATAGAAAAAGTTTGTTAAGATAAGATATTAAATTATAGAAATTTTTCATTAATATTAAGTATATTAATAAAAAACTTTAGTGGAGAAAAAATGAAAAAAATATTTACACTTTGTTTTTTGTTTTTATTTTATGTTGTAAGTTTATATGCAGATAAAACAAGCAATTTATTTGTAATAGAAAGAAGCAAAAATGCAAATATTGTAAAATACGATGCAATATTGACCAATACAGGAAAAATAAACGAAAAAAATCCTATAGATGCATACTGGTTGTTATATGCCAAAAAAAATGGAGAAAGAGAGGAACTTAGTTCTTTTGATAAAAAAGCTTATGGCTTTAAAATAACTTATAATAAAGAAAACGGCAAATATGATTTTGTGTTAAAAGCAGTTAAAGACAAACCTATGATTTTAGGTTTATATAATAATGTTCCTAAAACAGTAATAAAAATAAATAATACAGATTGTTTTCTAGAAAAAGTTTATATTGAATCTAAAGATGGTGCTCTTGGAATTCCTAAAGTAAGTTATTATGAACTTTTCGGCAAAGAAGTTTCAACAGGAAAAGCTCAACAACAAAAGATATTAGTTAAATAAAATTTTGCTATAAATA
>CAMVLN010000024.1 GCA_947168325.1 uncultured Elusimicrobia bacterium
AATTGTTTATGATAAGAAAAATTGTCTTAATATTTAATTTTTTGCTAACAATGATGTTGTTTTTTCCTTTTTCAATAATTTGTTTGGCAGAAGATATTGATATTCCTAAAATAATAAATATTCAAGGAAAACTTACCACCGATTCTGGACAAGCATTAAGTGGTAAAAGTTATAGTATGACTTTTAATATGTATGATGGGAGCTCTCCAGTTTTTACTACAACAGAAAATGGAACTTTGGATGATAATGGTTTATATAGTAAGAATATAGATATATCTGCTTTTTTGAGTGGTCATAATTTTTCAAAGTCATATTCTTTTGATGTAGAAATTGTGGCTGGTGGGAAAACTATAACATCGGCAAGAACAAATTTTGCCTCAAGTCCTTATGCTTTTTATGCCTCAACTTCTACATATGCAGAAAAAATTGCGACTTCTGGAACACAAGATCAAGTGTGGGGAACGATAGATCCTTATGGAACACAAGGTTGGAAATCTGTTGGGGAAATATCAGTATCTACAGCGACATATGCAAAGGTATTAGTATCGAGTTCTGCTGGAGGGACAGCATTGGAAGATGACAATTTTAAGAGTGAACATACATATAATATTAAAGTAGCAACAGCGAGTTGGTTAGATACGGAAAATAAATTAACAGATGATAATTTTAAGCAATCAACACATACATGGACAGCAGAAAACACATATAATATTGCAGTAGGGTCAGCAAGTTATTCAATAAGTGCAAGTTCAGCAAGTTCAATATCAGTATCGACGACAGTTGCTAGTGGAGTAGCATGGGGGATAAGTGATGGGGTACAACAATGGATAGATGTTTCAAATGTGGAAATATCTACAGCGACATATGCAAAGGTATTAGTATCTAGTTCTGCTGGAGGGACAGCATTGGAAGATGATAATTTTAAGAGTGAACATACATATAATATTAAAGTAGCAACAGCGAGTTGGTTAGATACGGCAAATAAATTAACAGATGATAATTTTAAAAATCCATATGACCATACATATAACATAAAAGTTGGTACAGCAGTCTATGTAGAGGCAACAGCTGGCGATCTTGCTGAGATTTATAAGTCAACAGAAAAACTTGTGCCTGGTGATGTTGTTTCTATAGATATAACAAAAGATAACTCTATAATAAAAACAAAAGTGGCAGAAGATACTTTAGTTGCAGGTATAGTATCTACAGAGCCAGGATTATTAATAAATGCTAATGAAAGAGGTTATAAATTAGCTTTAGTTGGTAAGGTTCCTACTAAAGTTTGTAACGAAGGTGGTAGTATAAAAAGAGGAGATTTGTTAGTATCAGCATCTTTAGCGGGGTATGCAAAAAAAGCAGGGGATAATCCAAAGGTAGGAACTGTTATTGGAAAAGCTCTTGAGAGCTTTAATTCTAGAAAAGGGACTATATTGGTTTTGGTAAACTTGCAATGATAAATAGAAAAATTTTTTTATGTTTTATTATTTTGTTTGTTTTTGTTGTATCATTTATTTATGCAGATCATAATAATGTTAATTTTGTTTCTGTGTTAAATGGTTCAAATACAAAAGTAGATCAGAATTTATCTTCTTCTGTTTTTGTTGGGCAGGCAATTGTATTTGAAACTAAAGGTACAAAAGATTTAATTGCGACATCGGGCTTTGCTTCAACAATTTTAAAAGTTAATAGTAATAATATAACTTTTATAAACCAAACTGAAGATAAAGTTTTTAAAGACATAAAAATTCCTGTTAAAGTAAAAATAGAAACTGCTGTTGGAAAAATTACAAAAGTTAGATATAAAATATCACAGGGTGGAGAAGAGAACTGGGAAGATGAAATTGATTATTATGAAGGTTCTGAAATGGCAGGTTCCAGCACTTTTGAGTTTTCAAAAGATATTTTATTTACAAAAGGTAAAAGTGAGAATTATATTAAGGTGTATGCTCAATATACAAATGGTACAGAAGAATATGCAAGTAGTTGGTCCCCGGCATATACTATAAAGCTCAATGTTGCTGATGAGATAGAATTTAAATCTCCAGATCGTCTTACAAAGTTTTCGTCTTTAAATCCAACAATTCAAACTACAAAATTTTCTTTAAATTTGACGACAGTTAATGTTTCATTATTGGAAGGAAATTCTGATATATTAGGAACAAAATTATATGAAATAAAACTTGATACAACTACAAATGAATATTATAAAATGTATGATGAAAGTTTAGGAAGTATTTCATATTTAAATTCTGAAGTGATAAAAAAATATAACGAACAAGAAGGAACAAATATTCCTGAAACATTAAAAGAAAATCAGGAATATACATTAAAAATAGAATCAAATAAAGGAATGGACACGGTTGTATTTAAAGCAATAGGAGGTGGCATAGCAGACATATTACCGTATCCTTCACCTTTTAATCCAAACAAAGAAAAAGTCAAGATTAGATATCTTATAGCTAAAGATTCCAGAGTTACAATTAAGTTGTACGACAAAGCTGGAAAAATAGTTTATAATTTGATTCAAAATGAATATAGAAATGCAGGAACAAATGAAGAAGAGTGGAATGGAAGAAGTTATGCAGGAGAGAAACTTGCAACAGGAGCATACATAGTTGAAATAATTGCTAAATCTTCAAGTGGTGAAGATAGAAGATACACAGCTTTGGCTATAGTAGGAAAATAGTATGAAAAAAATAATAAAAAATTCTTTATTAATTTTCTTATGTTTGCTTTTTTTAGGTATAGATAATTCTTTTGCTGGGACAGATGCAGCAGCTTTTTTAAAAAAAAGTGTTGGTTTAAAAGCTATAGCAATGGGAGGAGCTTTTACTTCTATAGCTGATGATACATCTGCAATCTATTGGAATCCTGCAGGGCTTGCACAAATACAAGATAGTTTTTCTGTATATGCTATGGGAACAACTGGAATATCTGATAAATATCCTGGACTTAAAGATGTTATTCCTACACATCAATTTTTTGCTGTTTCTATTCCAATACAAAAATTGACAGATTTTTTAGGGAAAACAGTAATAGGTATCGGATATATATCTTCAAAAATGGATAATATTCCAAATACAAGTGATAGAGCTGAAAGATTAGGAACTATAAGTGATAGTGATAGTGCTTATTATTTAACAGCAGGTTTTCCTTTATGGCAGTCAAATACAAGTTTATATATAGGGGCATCATTAAAGTATATTACTAAAAGTATGTCAGATATCGGAGTTTCAGTTGGAGGATTAGATATGGATGTAGGAGTTATATACTCAATAGATGCTTTTAAATATGGAAGGATAAGTTTCGGTGCGATATTTCAAAAAGGTGTAAGTATGGGAGATGATAGTGCTCCTGTGACAGCAAAATTTGGTGTTTCAAATAAAATTGTGTTTGCAGAAAGATTACAACTTGCAGGAGCTTTAGACTTAGTTCAAAGGCAAAAAGAACCTTTGGTAGGAAATTTAGGTATAGAATTTGGAATAATAGACATTATAAATTTGTATTCGTTTGGAATTAATGGATTTTTTTTAAGAGGTGGAATTGAAGGATATGCTATTGAAAATAGATACGATATTTCGGCAGATTATAATGAAACAGTTTCTTATAATTTTGGTTTGGGAATAGGATTCTCTATTTTCAAAACTATTTTGAATTTAGATATAGCAATGTGTAGTGGAAATATATTTGATCAAAAGACAAAATTTGCACTTAATTTCTTTTTCTAGAGGATAAGATTATGAATAAAATTTTTTTAATTTTTCTTGTTCCATTTTTTTTATTATTGAACCTGGTAAGAGGAGTTTATGGTGCAGAAAAAAAAGATATTGCTGATCCTATTATGCAAGAAATAATTACAGAATTAAGTGCTAAAATGCCTAGATTTATCAATAAGTATGGTACTGCGGTGTTTGTTGCTGATGAGCAAATAACGAGGGGATCTTTACTTCAAGCTTTGTATGAATATGACAAAAAGCTATCGTCAAAAAATGTGACAGGAGCATCTTCTATATCTTCATCAGGAGTTATTTCTAAAAAAGATTATGATTTTCTAAATACAAAAATTTTGGCTTTAGAAAAAAAATTAAAAAATATAGGTATAAAAGGAGATACTGCTAAAATTACAACAAAAACAAAATCAGCTAGTTTCACAGATATGATGGGAGATTTAGAAGTAAATATGCCAATGTTGTTAGATATTACATTAGAAAATTCTAAAGTATTTAAAGCATTAGAGCAAAAAGTTAATTCTTTTGGTGGTATGGATATGAAAGCAAACATAGATGTGAAATCTACATCTGTTTCTCAAAAGACATTAGAAACTATACAAAGAAATATTATGAATTTGAATAAAAAGGTAGATGCTGTTGAATCGTCTCTGGCATTTGTACAAAAAGGAGAGAAAGTTTTAGAATTAGAAAAAGAAGCCAATTATTCAAATACAAAAAATACTGCAGATATAAAAAAAATAGAAAAAAGATTATCAAATTTAGAAAAATCTAGTAAAAGTTGTAGTAGACATGATTCTGATGGATCTTCATTAATATCTAGCAAAACTGGAACTGTTGCAAAGATAAGTTTAGGTTTATCATTGATAGTAGCTTTGTTTGTTGCGAGATAAAATATTAAGGTGTATGTATTAGGAGTATTAAAATGCCTAGATTGCTGGTAAAGAAAAGAGAAGAAATTATTGAAGAGTATGTTATAAAAAAGAATAAGATAAAAATTTTTATTGGAAGTAAAAGAGGTAATGATATAGTTATTGTAGGTAATGGTATTTCTGAAAAGCATTGTACGATAGTATCTAGAGATAATGGGTATATTATTAAAGATCATAATACAATATTTGGAACAAAAGTCAATTCTAAAAATATAATAGAGTCTGTGCTGAGTTTTGATGATGAAATTTGTATTGGAGAATATAGACTATCATTTTTAGAGGATATTTCATATAAACAAGATGTACTTCTTATTCCTCAATATTATCTTATAGGAATTTACGGGAAGTTTTATGGTAAAAAATTTTTTTTAAAAAAAGAAGGAGATACTTTTATTGGTAGAGAAACTTTATCTCCTAGAGGAATAGAAAATGATATAATTCTGCATGGAGATATGACTGTATCAAAGGGACATGCAAAAATTTCTTCTATACATGGACAATATAGTATTACAGATGTTGGTAGCACAGGTGGAGTTGCTGTAAATGGTGAAAAATTAGGACAATTAAATACTTTAAAAATTTCTTTAGGAGATGAGATTTCAATAGGTAGGACTATTTTTAGAGTTGTTGATTATTTTACAGAGAATTATTCTTTACCTTTAAAACAAAAGCTTAAGATGTTGGTTTTTTTTAAATATCTTTCTATATTTATATCTTTAGTTGTTTCGTTGTTTTCTTTTTATTTTTTATTTTCCGGGTTTTCAACATATTTAACTTTGACTTCTTCTTTATCTAAGCTTAATTTGTCATTAAATACAAATTGGTCTAAAGAAGTTCCTGTAAAAACAGATTTTTCTTCATATAATATAACATCAACACCTTTAGTTGCAGATTTAGATAAAGATGGATTTAATGATATTTCAATGTTAAGTTCTAACGGTTTTTTATATGCATGGAATGGTTTAGATGGTAATAAGATTTGGCCACCTATAGAAATTTCAAATTCAGGAGTATGTTCATTAGTTGCAGATGATATAAATAATGATGGAGTTGCTGATATTATAATTGCAGGAAACTTCTCTTTAATATATATAATAGATGGGCAAACAGGAAATATTATAAGAAGAGAATTTTTAAGTGGTACTATTTCAAAAAATACTCCTGTAGTTTGTGATTTGGATGGGGATGGGAAAAAAGATATTGTCGTTGTTAGTGAAGAAGGAAATGTTTTTTTTATGTATTCTCCAGGTTTTGATAGTAGTTACACAAAAATTTCTGAATCTGTAGATGGTCCTGTATATGCTAGTCCTGTTATTTTATTGAGAAAGAATTTTTCTCCTTTCGTTGTTGTAGCTAATTATGATAGTAAAGTTTTTTTTATAGATGGAAAAACTAGAATAAAAAAGACAGTTAATTTGTTAGAGAAAAGTGGTAAAGTTCATCTTGTATCTGGTGCTCCGGCAATAGGTGATATAAATGGTGATGGTATTGATGAAGTTGTAGTTCAATCAAATATTCCGCAGTATGTTTCTGCTATAGATACGACGAATTTTTCAGTTATGTGGACATACTTCGTTGAGCCAATTCCTCCTTCAAATTTAAAATTTAATTCTTCTCCAGTAGTTTCCGATTTTAATGGGGATGGGATTTGTGATGTTGCTGTTTTATCAGGAAATGGAACGGTGCAAATTTTAAAAGGGAATACACTTTATCCTTCTGGTGAAATGTTATGGAAACTATCTATTCCAGAAGCAAAAAGAATTATATCTTCTCCTGCTGTTTACGATTTTGATAAAGATGGAATAAATGAAATTGTTTTTGGGACAGAAGATGGAAAGCTAGTTGTTGCGAAAAGTAATCCAAAAAGAAGGGAATTAGAGGTTATGACAGATATAAAAGCGAGTAATTTAGCGATTACATCAACACCTATTCTAGCAGATATAGATGGTGATGGTTTAATAGAAATTTTGTATACAAATATTCAAGATTCTATTCAAATAGTAAAAACTAATGCTAAGACAATAAAAAATCTTCAAATTTGGCCAATGTTTTTAGCCAATGCTAAACATACATCTATTTTTTCAGATAAAAAGATTAAAGATATTTCTATAAAGAAGATGATTATAGGATTTTTAATATTGATTTTATTTATTTTGTTTAAAGTTAGAAGTGTTGCTAGTAAAGCTAAAAAAAGAGTAAAGGTTATATATATATGATAATATTTAGTAATGCTAAGACGACAACAGGTTTAGTAAGAATAGAAAATCAAGATTGCTTTGGTATGAAATTAGAAAATGATTTCTTTTTTGTTTGTGATGGTATGGGTGGGGCAGTAGCAGGTGATTTTGCTAGTAAAAGTACTTCTGATATAGTTCTTTCTTTGTATGATAAAATTACGAAGGAAGATTGTGTTTATGTTATTGGTGAAAAGTTTAGTTCTTATGATGAAAATATTATAAAACCTATAGTACTTATAAAAATAGCTAATAAATATTTAAACAATATTACAAAAAAATATCCAAAATTAGTTGGTATGGGAACAACTTTTACAGGAGTTTGGTTTGATAAAAAGACAGATTTAGTACATATATATAATGTTGGTGATAGTAGAGTTTATAGAATTAGAAATGGATTAATACAACAAATGACTAAAGATCATTCTAAAGTAGAAGAATTGATTGATAGTTGTAAGATGAAAAGAGAAGATATAAAAAAAGTAGAGTTCCAGAGCATGATAACAAGAGCATTAGGAATATGTCCAACAGTAAAAGTTGACTATAAGTCGGATATAGTTAAAGGTGGGGATGTATATGTTTTGTGTTCAGATGGTTTAAATGAAGGAATAACAGACACTGATATAAATGATATTGTGAATATGTACAAGGCTGACCCTATTGCGATTTCAAATAAACTTATTTTAGCTGCGAACAATGCGGGGGGAAGAGATAATACAACTGTTATATCAGTATGTGTTCAAGATGATGCTGTAGCAAAAGAAAATAATAGTAGTTTATCTGTTTTTGTGCAAAAAGAAGTAATTATTGTAGAAGCTGAAAATAAAGAAGCTTCTTCTAAAATAGATTCTATAATTTCTAAATTTAAGGGTATTTTTTCTGTTCCAATTCCTAAATTAGAGGTAAAAAAAAATATAGTTGGTAATCCTTTTTTTATTGCGATAGTGTTAGTTTTTCTTTTTATTTGTGGATTTTTTATTTATACAAAAAATGATAATATTGAACAAAAAAGCATTACAGATTTAACTGGAAATATTTCTGGAATAAAACTAGATATTAGAACTTTACCACAACATAAAATAGATGAAATAAGAAGTACAGAAGGAAAAGTTGCTAAAATGCAAATTTTACAAGATTGTTTGACGAATTTTGAACAAACACTAGTTCCCATATCTAATGTTATAGTATCTTTGTCTTTAAAAGACAAAAATAAATTTATGGGAATATCAGGTTATAAACCGTTGGAAATAAAATTACCAAAAGGAACTTATTTGATGACTTTGTCCTATCCGAATTATAAAATATTAAATAGTAAGTTTGAATTGGTTGATACATTGGATGTATCTTTAGAAAGTGCACAGAATTTGTATAGTTTGTTTGTAATTATGGTATCAGAGAAAATTTTTGATAATGTTTAATAATAAGAGCATTGATAAAATTATAAAAAAATGAAAAATTTGACAAAATGAATTTAAATAGATTTGTACTTTTGTTTTTTTTAATATGGTTTGGTTATATGTTTTTTATTTCAGATAGAGGTTTGTATGCTGTAGATTTTTCAAAAAAAATAGAAGAATATTTTGTAAAATTAGATAAAGCTTTATTAAAAAATAATTTAGTAAAAGCAAAAGAATATTGTTCTAAAATACTTCTATTAGATAGTAATAATTCTGTTGCAAAAGAAAAGATGTTGACTATAATTGAAAGAATTGAAGGGCAACAGCAAATAGATGATGCAAATAGAAAAAAATATCAAAAAGGGAAAAAAGTATATTGGATAAAAGCAATAAAATACTTTAATAAAGGTGATTTTGTTTTTGCAAAAGATGAGTTTAAAAAAATATTAGAAATAGATCCTACAGATGCGAAAGCATTAAAGTATTTAGAATTTATAAATAAAAAAATTGATAAAGTAAATTCTCTTCAAACATATGATATTTTTAAACAAGGTTTGAATGAGTTTAATGAGGGTAATTATGAGAAAGCTTTATCATATTTTAATGCTGTATATTTGGCTGATCCTAGTAAGGAAGATATACAAAATTATATAGATAAATGTAACTATAAAATAAATGAGGTTAACCGTACTTTATTATACAGAGCATCTTCTTCAAGAATAAAAACTATTAGCAATAAAAAAATTAAGGAAGAAATGGAAGAAGTTTATAATATGGGACTTGAACAGATTGCCGATAAGGATTATAAAACTGCTTTAGAAACTTTTAATAAATTAAAATTAATGGCTAATATGAATAAGGTATATATTTATGATGAACAAATTGATAATTATATACGACTGTCTAAAGAAGAAATTTCTAAACAGCTTTATGAAGAAGGGGAAAAGTTAGAAATGGAAGAACAATTACAAAAAGCTTATGTAAAATATGAATTAGCAGCAAAGTATAATCCTTTAAATAAAAAAGCTAAATCAAAACTAGAAAAATTAAAAACAGTTTTTTCTCAAAAAATTTAAGAATAAAAAATAAAATATTTTTTAATGATGAGAAAAAAAGTTGTGCTTGTTATGTTTTTTGTTTAGATTTGTGAAATGGGGGATATTGTCAAAATATGTTTTTGAGTTTTTATAAATTTGAGATATAAGTTTAAAATATAATAATTTTCTGTAAAGATAGTAAATGTGTTTAAAAGATTTGTTTTAGGAAAAAGATATTTTTTATAATTTAGTGTAGACTTCTTATTCTTCAAAGCAAGATATGGCTTTGCATAATTGTTGTGGTATAAAATTGTTTATAGAATAAAAATTGTAGTTTTTTATTTTGGTGGCATATTTAGTTATACAATTTAAGAAGGAATATCAAAAAATTTAAAGGAAGTAGCATAATGAATATTTTGATGGTTGCAGCAGAATGTGTGCCTTTTGTTAAAACTGGTGGGCTTGCTGATGTTGTTGGAACTTTACCAAAGTATTTAAAACAAAAAGGTCATGATGTTAGAATAATAATTCCAAAGTATAGATTGATAGATGGCATAAAATATAACTTGCAAGCACTTCCATATAAATTGTCTGTTTTTGTTGGTAAAGAACAAGAAAATTTTAGAATAAAAACTTGTATGTTAAATAAAAATATTCCTGTATATTTTATAGAAAATTTAAGATATTTTAATAGACTAGGTGTTTATGGTGATGATTTAGGTTTTGGTTATGGAGATAATAGAGAGAGGTTTATTTTTTTTTCAAAAGCAGCGATAGAAGCAACAAAAGCATTAATGTTTAGACCAGATATTATTCATTGTCATGATTGGCATACAGGGCTAATTCCTGCATATTTAAAAACAACACATTTAAGTGATGGATTTTTTTGGAATACATCTACAGTTTACACAATTCATAATATTGCATTTCAAGGAAGTTTTGAGGCATCTTCTACTTTGCCTATGGCAGGTTTTTCTTGGGAAGATTATAAAAGTGATAAGTTAGAGTTTTATAATACTTTTAATTATATGAAAGCGGGACTCGCTTACACTGATATTATTTCAACAGTTAGTCCAACTTATGCAAGGGAAATTCAAGGTATTGCCGGTAAAGGAATGGAGGTTGTTTTAAAAGTAAGGAAGAGTGATTTATATGGAATATTAAATGGTATAGATTATTCTTATTGGAATCCAGCAACAGATAAAAATATTGTTGCAAATTTTTCAGTAAAAAATTATAACAATAAAAAGTTGTGTAAGAAATATTTACAAGAAAAATGTGGCTTTATTCAAGATGAAAAAGTATTTATGTTAGGGTGTGTTTGCAGATTTGATATGCAAAAAGGTTTTGACTTGATAATGGATATAATTGGAAAAATTACACATCTTAATATCCAAATAGTAGTTTTAGGCTCAGGTGATAGATATATAAAAGATTCAATGTTGAATTTGCAAAATTTATATCCTAATAAATTGAAAGTTTATACAAACTACAATGAAAAATTATCTCATCAAATATATGCCGGATTGGATGCTTTTTTGATGCCGTCGAAATTTGAGCCTTGTGGTTTAGGTCAAATGATAGCATTATCTTATGGAACTGTTCCTATTGTTAATAAAACAGGTGGTTTAGTAGATACAATACATGATTTTTCTGAATCAAATGATAAAGGAAATGGTTTTGTTTTTGATTTGTATAGAGGAGAACAATTTATTGATTGCATATTAAGGGCATATAATATATATAATAATAAAACTTTGTGGAATAAAGTAGTTCAAAACTCTTTTTTAAGTAAATATTCTTGGACACAATCTGTTAAAGAATATGAAAAAATATATAATATTGCTATTAATAGAAAAATAACAAATAATGTATATTATAAAAATATATGATGATTATAAATCTTTCAAAGATATTAAGATACTTACTAATAATTTTGTTAAATATTTTGTGTATATTTGTCATTCAATATTATTTAAACACACAGAAAAGTTTGACAGATTCTTTGTCTAAGTTAAGAATAACAATTTTTATTAATAGTAATATAGAAAAAACAAATAAAGAGATTTTAGAACAATTGACTAATAATAAATTTTCAGTTATTGATATATTTGATTTACAATCTAAAGATAAGTTTTTAGAAATAACACCAGAACTTGAAAATATAATTGATAATGATTTTGTCTCATTTCCTAAATTTATAATTGCAGATAATGTTTTAGTAAAAAGTATAGAAGAAATGGAACAATTAAAAAGTGAAATATTAAAAATAGAATTTGTTGAAGATTTTGTTTACGATGAGAAAGCTTACAGAATGTTTTGTGATAATAAAAAACTTTTAAATGATTATCAAAAAATATTCTATTATTGTTTTATATTTTTATGTACAATTTTTGTAGTAAAATTTATATTTTATATTCTAAAATGTTTTTACAGTGATATTTTTGTTGAATTTTTAAGTGGTTTCGTACTATGTTTGTTAGCTTGTGCCATAATATGTTTAATTGCTCCACTATTTAATAAAAATCAAATTTTTATAATAGATTGGCAAGTTTTATATGTTGTTGCACCAATTAGTTTTATGGTAACTCTTTTAACGAAAGAAACGAATGGTAATGTTTAAAATAAAAATAATTGTTGTTTTACTATTAGTATTTTATTTGGTAAATGTTTCTTTTACTGATGTTAAGTATGATTTAAATAATAGAAAACAAGAACTTAATCAATTATATACAAATTTATCAAACAAAAAAGCAGAAAAAGATAAATTGCTCAAAGAAGAAAAAAAGGTAAGGTCGGATTTAAATAAAATATTTAATTTTATTAAAAAAAATGAAAAAGAGCTATCTTATATTAAAATTAAATTGGTAAAAACTGAAAAAGAATTAAAAATAGCTTCAGATAAATATTGTGTTTATAATTTTAAAAAACAGGAATGTACTCAAAAATTTAATAATCAGTATTATGATTATGTAAGAAGAAAGATGATTTCTTGTTGTCCTAGTGAACTAAAAATTAGACAAATTTCGTTAAAAGAATGTTTTGACGAATATAGCATTGCAGATAATAAACATGTTTTGGTTAAGTCTGATATAGATAAATATACAAAAGTAAAAAGTAAATATGAAAAATTAAAAAAACAACAACAAACTTTAATTTATAGAAATAAACAATTACAAAATGATAAGCAAAATTTATTGAAAACAACAGCTGGAAAAAGAGTAAAAGCTGAGCAAGATATTCAGGAATTAAAAAATTCTGAAAATGCTTTAAAATCATTAATTGATAAACTTATAAAAGCTAGTAAAGATGAAAAACAATATTTAAAAGTTTTAAGTACCAATACCAGAAAAAATAATTTGCCTTGGCCAGTTGAAGGACAATTTATTTTAAATTTTGGTAAAAATAAACATCCTACATTAAATACAAATGTCATAAGTAATGGAATAAAAATAAAAACTACTAATAACTCACAAATAAAAACAGTAGAAGATGGAGTTGTGGTTTTTGCTGGAGATTTTAGAAAGTATGGACAAATGATAGTAATTGATCATAAAGGGCTTTTTTATAGTATATATTGCCAACTTGATAAAATACTTGTAAAAGAAAATCAAAAAGTAATAAAACAGCAAAATATAGCAACATTAGGTAATGGAAAAAAATCAGTACTTTATTTTGAAATAAGGCAATATAATGTCCCAGAAAATCCATTGCTGTGGTTGAAAGAGAAAAAGTAATGATATAAAATTATATAGTAATATATATTAATAATTATTATGTAAAATAAGGAGCAATAATGTTAAAAAATAAAATAAAATCTTTGTTTATTGTTGTTTTTTGTTTTGTTTTTATTAACATAGCTTATTGTAAGTCGGATTCTGCTTATGATGAGATTAGAAAAATAGTGGATGTTTTAGAAATAATAGATACAAAATATATTGAAGAAGTAGATAATAAGGATTTGATAATAAGTGCTATTAAAGGGATGGTAGAATCCTTAGATATTTATTCTAGGTATATAACAGAAAAAGAGTATAAAAATATTAAAAGTGGATTGAAAGGATCTTTTGGTGGTGTTGGATTAAGATTAAATATGCAAAATAAAGAACTTACGGTAATTGCACCAATGATAGGCACTCCTGCATATAAAGCTGGTATTTTACCAGGCGATAAAATTATAAAAATAGATAGAAAAGATACAAAAGAAATGTCTAGTGAAAAAGCTATTGAACTTATGAGAGGAAATCCTGGAACCAAGGTCTTTTTGACAATATATAGACCATCTACAAAAAAAGAATTAGAATTTAATTTAAAAAGGAAAAAAATTAAAATTGAAATCATAAGTAAGAAAATATTAGAAAAAGATATAGGATATATTAGATTGACGGAATTTAATGCTCAGTGTCATGTAGACATAGCTAATATATTAAAAAATGATTTTAAAAATAAGATAAAGGCTTTGATTTTTGATTTAAGGAATAATCCTGGAGGTTTGGTAGATTCTGCTGTAAATACATGTAGTTTGTTTATAGAAGAAGGTAGTTTAGTCGTTTCTACGAAATGTAGGGATAAAATAATTGAACAACAATTTTATACACAAAATAAACCGATATGTACGGATTTACCAATAATTGTACTTATTAATGGTAATTCTGCATCTGCATCAGAAATTGTTACTGGTACATTGCAAGATTATAAAAGAGCATTAGTTGTTGGTTCAAATTCTTATGGTAAGGGGCTTGTTCAAAAGATTATAGCTTTGTCAGATAGAAGTGCAATAAAATTAACTTTTGCTAAATATTGTTTACCTTCTGGAAGAATGATAAATCATGTTGGAGAAAAACAAAAAAATAAAAATGGTTTGACTCCTGATATATATATAGAAGTTTTACCAGAAATTGAAGGTAAATTATATATGCAAGCAGAAATGGAAAAAATACATAAAGAAAAACAAGCTGAAGAATTTGTTGTTGATGAAGTTTTAGAAACAGCAATAAAAATTATAAAAGAGAATAAAGTTCAAGCATATATTGATAATCCTTCTCAATATTTAAAAGCTTATCCTTTACAAAAAAAAGATTATAAGAATAGCAATAAAGAAAAAAAGTTTTAGAAAAAGATTTTGATTATAAGTTAAAGAGACGAATTATAAAATAAGTATGAAATAAAAGATAAAGAAATTATAAAAAGAAAAGAAAAAAATATAGATAAAAAATATGGTAAAAGAAAACAAAGATAAAAGGAATTCTATTCTTATAAAAATATATTTAGTTATATTGTTTGTTATAGGGATAATATTGGGTCTTATTATCGCACTTGGGA
>CAMVLN010000025.1 GCA_947168325.1 uncultured Elusimicrobia bacterium
ATTTCTTCTTTTTTATTGTAAAAGCGATATCTCGCTGCTAAATAATGTATTTTATTTTCATTAAATTCTTTTTTATTTTTATTAAAATCTTTTATAATTTTATTACTTTCGTTTGTGAAAAAAGCTGGACTTCTAGCATATCTGATAATATCTTGTATATTACAAACTTGTTCTATAATATCACAAGCTAAATCTATTTTCTTTTTACCGATAAATTCTTTTTTCCAAGTATATAATGCCATACCTGCAATAATAACACCTGCTCCCATAATTACTAATGATAAAGATTCTTTAACTACATTAAATATTTCCATTGTTATTGTCTTCCGGTTTAATCCATCTTTCATTTAATACAAAGAAATTAATTTTATATTTTTGAGTTTCTTTATTTAACACTAATAAATTTTCCTCTAACAAAAACTTTAAATCTCTTTGTAATGTTCTTAAAGATAATTTTTCATATATTAATTTTAAATTTATATCTTCTAATATTTCTTTTTCTGTAACTTCTTTGTTGGTATCAAGCATAATACTTAAAAAAACATATTGTCTTTGAGATATTTTATTAGTTTTCTTCAAATATAAAAGATATGTTTGCAAAGATAATTCTGTAATAATAACATATATTTTTTTCCTAATTGTTTTTATTGATTCAAGTATTCCTTTTAAATAAAATAAAATAAAGGCACTAATATCATTATCTTTGTTTTTTAATACTTTTGAAAAAGTTATAAAGTATTCATCTATATTTTTATAATAATAGTTAGAAAGCATAGTATAAACAAACCTATAACCTGCAGTTTTTAAAATATGTGCTTCTATAATACGGCTCGTCCTTCCGTTACCATCTCCAAAAGGATGTATTAATGCCAAAGACAAATGAGCAATACAAGCCCTAAATACAGGATGCATTTCCAATATTTCTTGAGAATTTATCCATGAAACGAATTCTTCCATTAAATTTTTTATATCTTCAAATATCCTTGGTGGAACATTTGTTCCTCCATGTGCTTGGTTACCAACAATTACTTTTGTGTTCCTGTATTGTCCGGGAATATTTGTTTCACTTTCCAATCTATCAGTTATAATTTTATGATAATTTTTTATTAAATCTTGTGTTATTTCTGTTTTTGTATCTAAAACATTTATATCTTTTATAATGTTATATGCTGTTTTTAAATTTTGAATTTCTTTAACAAATCTTTCTTTAGAAAAATTTGTTTTTTTATCTTCAACTATTTTATCAACATCTTCTTGAGTTAAAGAATTACCTTCAATAGCAGCTGTTGAAAATATAGATTTCTTTATAAGTTCTTCTTCTATTTGAGATGCCATATTTGGCAATATAGGTATATATTTTATAGATTCAAATGCAACTAATACATCAACAAATTTTTTTGCAATTTCGCTATCTTTTTCATCATTAAATTTAGCACTAAATACAAAATTACCGGATTTAAATGTTGGTACTTTTTTTACTATATTCATAAAATTACTCCAATGTTTTCGTGTATTTAGTATAATATATTTATATATATCTGTCAATATTTTTATCAATTGTTTTGTCGTTACTTTTGTCAAATAAATAATTTATTGATTTTTCAATGTTTTACATTTATTTTAATATCAAATTTACATTAATTTTGTCATAATTTTTGTCAAGTATTTTGTCAAATATAACTTGTTAGATTTTATACCCTAATTTATTCAAGTTTTCTTTTATTTCTTTTTAAGTTCATCGTGGTTTTTAAGCATATTTGAAAGTTCGGTTGTTAACCTTTATATTATTTTATACTTTAATAAATAAAGAGTATAATGTAGTAGAATTAACATAAATAGGAGATATTTTTATGAAAAAAGTTTTGATAATTTCTACAAGTTTAAGAAATGGTGCAAATTCTGAAATTCTTGCACATGAAGCAGAAAAAGGAGCAAAAGAAAAAGGACATAGTGTTGATTTTATATCTTTAAAAGGTAAAGAAATAAAGTACTGTGTAGGTTGTATGGCTTGCCAAAAGATAGGACATTGTGTAATAAAAGATGATGCAAATGCAATAACCGAAAAAATAAAAAGTAGTGAAGTTATTATTTGGGTAACACCTGTTTATTATTATGAAATGGCAGGTCAAATGAAAACTTTAATAGACAGAGCAAATTCTCTTTTTGTAGCTGACTATAAATTTAAAGAAGTGTATGTAATAACAACTTCTGGAGAACAAGATAATGATGGTACTATAATTAAAAGAGTTCTTGCCGGAGTTCAAGGATGGATAGATTGTTTTAAAAATGTAAAACTTTGTGGATGGGTTTCAGGTGGAGGATTAAATAATCCAAATGAAGCAAAAAACAATGAAGAAATTTTAAAACAAGCATATGAGCTAGGAAAGAAAATATAAAATATGTATTAAAAATGTTCTGGCATTTGCAGATATTGTTCGTTTGCATGTTTTGTAACTCTGCAATCGTTGTGCCCAAAAAGAATTAAAATAAATTATCTATTATCTTTTTAAATTTCATGTGGTTTACCTATAGTTAAAACTAACAATTCTTTATTTGCTTGTTTTGATGCTTTCTGTTCCACATGCAAAGGTTCATCCCAAGAATGTTTTGATAATGTAAATTTTAAATGATGAACTGTAATATATTTTTTTGCATTAAGTTCTTGCATTATAAGTCCAAGTTCTTCAGGCATTGTATGTATTTGGTTCCAATCTTGATTATATTGCCCATTTTCTAATATTGCTAAATCTATATTAGGAAAATGTGTGCCTATATACTTAAAGTGTGGACCATAACCAGAATCGCCACCTATATAAACTTTTTTACCGTTAGCAAATTCTACAACAAACGATGCCCACAAAGTTTTGTTCCTAAAAAAACTTCTTCCAGAAAAATGTCTTGCAGGCAAACAATAAAATTTTGTAGCATCAATTTCTATATCTTTGTACCAATCAAGTTCTGTAATTTTATTTAAATTAACTTTCCAATATTGAAGATGTTCACCTACACCTAACGGAACAACTATATTTTCAACTTTATTATGTATTTGTTTAATAGTAGCATAATCTAAATGATCCCAATGGTCATGAGATAGGACAAGAAAATCAATCTCTGGAATATCAATAGGTTTATAAATATCTGAACCAGGGTATGGTTTATTTATAAATTTTACAGGAGAACCTTGTATAAGTACAGGATCAACCAAAATTTTTATTCCATTAACTTGTAACAAATAAGAAGAATGACCAAACCAAACAATAAAATCTTTATCTTTTGGTAAAGAATTTAAATCTGTTTTTACTGATACAATAGGCTGTGAAGGTTCTGTATTTTTAGGTTTATTTGTTAAAAATTTACACATTGCTTTAAACGAACTTGTTTTACCGGTCATAATAGTGGTTGGCAACTCATTTTGGAATTGTCCGTTCTTATAGTTAGGAGATTTTTTTATCCGCTCTAATCTTTCACCACTAGGTAATTTTCCAAAACTTTTTTGATTTATAAAAGCTATAATACCTAAAACAACAAGTAAAAAAATATAACATAAAATAATCATAATTCTTTTAAACTTTTTCATAAGTAAAGTTTTCGTTTTAACCTTTCAATTGTTTATAAAGATTATCAACATCTTTTAACAAGTTAGGAATATCAAGTTTTTGTGGACATTTTGTTTTACATAATCCACAATTTATACATTTATCAGCTCTGTGTTCTTCGGGTATTTGTTCATAAGCCATAGTAAATTGCCAATCTCTATATTTTGTTCCATTTTTATGTTGGTTATACATTGAAAAGATTTTAGGTATTTCTATACCTACAGGGCAATCTATACAATATTTACATCCTGTACATGCAATTGCTCCAGCCATTTTATACTCTTCCATTGCTTTTGCATATACTTGTTGTTCTTGTTCATCTAATGGTTTAAAATTTGTAAAAGTTTTAACATTATCTTGTAATTGTTCAATATTGCTCATACCGCTTAAAATGCATAAAATATTAGGCATACTACCAACATATCTTAAACCCCAAGAAGATAAACTTACATCTTGGGCTGCTTGTTTTAATGTATTTGCAGAAGTTTCATTTAATGTAGAAAGTTGACCACCCCTTAACGGATTCATAACTACTACTTGTAAACCATTATCTTGAGCTATTTTATATTGTGTTTTTGCATCTACCATTTCCCAATCTATAGCATTTACTTGAAGTTGGCAAAAATCCCATTTATATTTTTTTACAACTTCTTCTAATAATTCTGGTGTATCATGAAAAGAAAAACCTAAATATTTTATTTTACCTTCTTGCTTTTTCTTGTTTAAAAAATCATAAATATCATATTTGTTTAATATAGCATAAGTGTATGAGTTTACACTATGTGCTAAATAGAAATCAAAATACTCTGTTTGACACTTTTTTAATTGTTCTTCAAATATTTGTTCTGCCTGTTGTTTACTTTGAATTATAGATAGAGGCATTTTTGTTACAAAATAAAAACTGTTTCTTGGATATTTTTTTAATGCTTTACCCATAGCTTTTTCGGATTCTCCTCTATGATAGAAATATGCAGTATCGTAATAATTTATTCCGTGTTCCATTGCATAATCTACCATTTCTTCTACTTTTTTTTGGTCTATATCAGTTTCTACTTCATTTAATATAGGTAATCTCATTGCACCAAAACCAAGTAAAGAAATTTCTTCTTTTTTCCCTTTTAAAAATTTTCTTGTTGAAACTTTATCAACTAAACTTTTTGTTGTTTTTGCTACTTTTCTACATGCTGATAATACCACTGCACCTATTGTGGTAAACATTGCTGATTTTAAAAATTGTCTTCTGTTCATAAAAAATCCTCTATTTAATATTTTCCCCTAATTTTTTTGCTTCATTTTCCTTATTTCTGCCAAGAACCATACCTAAATCTTTCCATCCAAGATATTTAATATAAATATTGTATTGAACTAGTGCCATTGAATAAATATTTCCTCTTGCTGTCATTAATAAAACACAATATTTTTTATATCTAAATCCTTCTTTTATAGTAATCCACCCAAACATTATATCTATAACTTTTTTTAATTCAGCCGTAAATGTCCCACAATATTCGGTGAAGCAAAAACAATAACATCAGTCTAATTTAAATCTTCATAAATTATTTTCATTTCATCGTTTTTTTGAACACATCTTTTATGTGTGTTCATACAGATATCACAACCTAAACAATAATTTATACTCATATTATGAATAAAATGTTCCCTTACTTCATTTCCTGAATTCTTTGTACATTATGGAAAAGAATCAATTAATGATGATGTGTATCCTTTTTTTCTAGAACTTCCGTTTAATATAAGTATTTTTTCAATATATTATTCTCCAACAATTTTACATTCTGATTTTACTGAGTATTGAGTATATTAATATAATTTAAAATTTTTTTCAAATTAACAATTTCAATAAACTCTATCACTTTATATTAACATGTTCAACTACATCTATTTTACCTAAAGAAATAATACATACTGGAATTAGTATAATTACAAAAACGACAATAAAAATTTATTAAAACTAAAAAGTAATATTGATACAACAACAATAAAAAACTTTTCTTTTTTAATGGTTTTAACTAAAGACACAATATGCTTATACTATTATCTGTTTAAAAGACTAACATGAATTAACAGATGAGACTTATCGCACATTTATTGACCCTTTTTACTAATATAAAACTTAATAATATAATTATTTCATCAATGAATGGTAGTCTCTCTAACATTTTCTTTGGTCTTATTACAATTCTTGACATTGGTTCTTCTACCGTTAAACTTACAACATTAAAGTTATTGTTTGTATCTTTTATTACCCTTACGACTTCCGATATTTTCATTCCGTCTGGAACAACACCAACTGCCGCAAAAATTTCATTTTGGTCTAAAACATCCATATCAAAATGAATTAAAATATTTTTTGCCCCTGTTTTTTTATCCATTCAATAATTCTATTGCTATTTTTTGAAACTTCTTCAGATGTTAAATGTTTTATTCCATATTCAATTTGTCTGTCTTTTATTTGTTGTCTTTCCCAATCTCTTATAAACCGATAAAAATGATTTTATCGGCAGGAATTTTTGCAGGTAATTATGAAACAATATCATTCCAACCTTTGTTATTTTCTTTACTCATAATTGCGGTAACTACCATTGCATGATAGCCATTATATTTTTTATCATATGGCAGAGTTATATCAGTGTGTATATCTATCCATACAAGTGCTTTGTTATATTTTTCAGCCAAATAAGTAAATTGTACAATGCTAACTGAACATTCGCCAACCAATACATATAAAAGAAGAATTATAGTAGAAAGTTTTTTTAATAATAATTTTCTACCTCTTATCTTCAGTTTCTTTAATTAGAGTACAATTTTTGTATAACTTAAATTAAAAAATATTTATAAGTTTTTATAAGTAAAAGTTATAAAATACATCTTTCACTAAAAATATGTATTTACTTAAAAGGTTTTATTTTGTAAAATCTCCCAACTGTAACATATAAATTTGTTAGGATAGTATTATGATAAAAGCAATTTATTTAAACAATGGAACATGTAAACAAGAAACTATCATTGAAAACATTAACAAAATATATATTGATAAACCTTCTTTGTTGTGGGTTGACATCACATTAGAAAAAGGTGATTTATCTACGGATGAAATTGCTTTACTTACAGATACTTTTAAATTTCATGAACTTTCTGTAGAAGATTGTTTATTTCCTTTGTATAATCCTAAGGTTGAAGAGTTTGATAATTATTTATTTATAAATACTCACGGCATAAGATTAAAGAAAATGAATATGGCTGAATTTGATGAAGCAATGTATGAACTTGATATATTTTTGGCAAAAAATCTTATTGTTACAGCTCATACTGAAGAACTTGAATTTATAGAAACTTTAATGCATAAAGCAAAAGTTAAACCTCAAATAGAATTAAAAAGCATGGAAAATTTACTTTACAAGATTTTATTTACTGTAGTTTCAAATCTTGAACTTACCATGGATAAAATTAGTGATAAAATAGACATTCTTGAAGATAAAGTTCTCAAATATCCTAATCCAAATATTATTGAACAAATTCTTGACTTAAAAAAAGTACTTCTTTCTATGAGAAAAATTACTGATCCACAAAAAAATGTTTATTCTTTTTTCTCTAGGGAAAACAACGAATATATAAGAGATTCTTTTTCTGCATATTTTAGAGATATTACAGACCAACTTAACAGTTTAAATAAAACAATTAATTATAATTCCCAAATGATAAGTTCACTTATTACTATTTATATGTCATCTGTAACTTTAAAATTGAATGAAACTATGAAGTTTTTAAGTATAATAGCAACAATTTTTTTGCCTATACTTATATTTGCAAGTTATTATGGAATGAATGTAGCTTTTCCTGAAATGAAAATTTTTGGAGAAACAGGAACATGGTTTTTCGCAATATTTTTAATACTTGCATCTACATTTGCAATTGTTATATATATGAAGAAGAAAAAGTGGTTTTAGATTTAAATGATGGTACAAATCTATAATTTTTTGTCTAATATCCTTCTTCTTGGCCTTCTTCTTTAAAATTTCTAGTATATTTATCTCTTTGAGTACAGTATAATGTAGGCATTGTCCCAAGTAAAAATGCTTCTTCGTACTTGCCGGGTGTTTTACTTAAAGCTAACAACCCGGTTTTAGGATCTATATTAGTCCATTCAATTCCCCCATTTTGTGGTTCATAAAAATCAACAATAGGATATCCTTCTAAAGCTTCTTTCATAAATTTTGTCCATATAGGACATGCAAGGTTTCCACCTGTAACCTTATTTCCTAGAGATGTCCTATCATCGTATCCTACCCACACACCAGCAACCATTTGTGTAGTATATCCAACAAACCATGCATCAACACTATCGTTAGATGTCCCTGTTTTACCAGCACAAGGTCTACCCAATTGTTTTGCAGCATATCCACTACCTTTATCAACTACACCTTTTAATAAATTTGTCATAATAAAAGATGTTTGTGGTGATAAAATTTCTTTTTCTATAGGAATATTATCTTCTAATATTCTACCATCTTTATCTATAATTTTTGTAATAAAATAAGGTTCAGTTTTTACTCCACCAGAAGCTAATGTTCCAAAAGCAGAAACCATTTCCTGCAGTGTAACATCACTTGATCCCAATGCTAAAGATAATGTGTTTGTTAACGGACTTTTTATACCCATTTTTCTAGCATAATCAATAACTACATTTGGCCCTATTTTATTAATAACTTCTATTGCACATGTATTTATAGATTTTGCTAAAGCTTCTCTTAAAAGAACGGTTCCTCTGTATTTACCACCATAATTAACAGGATACCAAACTTTCATAGGATTTATAACATCTCCTATATTCATTTTCTCAGCTAAATTTTCTACATAAGAAAGATTCCTAGACACTAATTTCCATTTTGAGTCATCAAAAACATATACCATCTGTTTATCTTCCAATACTGTTGCCGGAGTCATTAATTTTGTATCTATTGCTGCAGTATACACAAAAGTTTTAAAAGAAGAGCCTGCTTGCCTTTTTGCTTGAACAGCTCTGTTAAATTTTGTTTCCTCAAAATCTCTTCCACCTACCATAACTCTTATCGCACCAGTAGCAGGATCTATTGCCATTATGGCACCTTGAACTTTTTTAGGTTCAACTTTCTCTTTTTCAAAAACTGCTATCTGATTCTTGTCAAACTTATCTAAAGATTCATTTAAAACTTTTTCTGCTATTTCTTGCATTTTTATATCAAGAGTTGTATATATTTTTAATCCTCCTTTATGCAAAATATTTGTCCCATATTTTGGTTCTAACAGCATTCTTAAATATTCAATGAAATAGTGTCCTGAATTTTGTTCTTCAACATGTTTTTCTGTAGGAACAGGAACTTTGTTAGCTTGGTCTTCTTGTTCTTTTGTTATATATCCTAGCTCTCTCATTCTAGACAAAACCACAGCCCTTCTTTTTTCAGCTCTTTTTGCATTTTTTAAAGGAGAATAGTAGTTAGGAGCTTTTGGAAGCCCAGCAATTAAAGCTGCTTCTGCTAAATTTAAATCTCTAACTGTTTTTCCAAAATATATCTTAGATGCTGATTCTGCACCATATCCGCCAGCTCCAAGATATATCTGATTTATGTATAACTGTAAAATTTCTTCTTTAGTATATTCCCTTTCTAGTTGTATAGTAAGTAATACTTCCTTTATTTTTCTTGATATAGTTCTTTCTGAAGTTAAAAATATAGTTTTAGATAGTTGCTGTGTTATTGTAGAGCCACCTTGCACTGTTCTGCCTTTTAATATATTTTTTATAAAAGCTCTTACTATTCCTTTTATAGATATTCCCCAATGTTTGTAAAAATCGTTGTCTTCTATAGCAAGAACAGCATTTTGTAAGTCTACCGGTATTTCTCTTAAAGGAACAAGAACTCTTCGTTCTATAAATAATTCAGAAATAACTCTACCGTTCCTATCAAAAATTTTTGTAACTATATTTGGAGTATAATTTTCAAGACCGGATATTGAAGGAAGTTCATCTATAAGCCTTTTTATATAAAAAGAACCACAAATTAATGATATTGAAAATAATATTACTAAAATTAATGCTATTTTAAATTTCATAAAAAGCCAGACTATATTTGATAATCAAGTATTATACTTGAAAAAGAAATATTTAACAATTATTTTTCAATCAAAAACTATAAATATCTATTAATCGTTTTACAAAGATAGTAATTTACAAAAAAACAAGTAAAAATTTTTAATTCACAATATACAAGTTTTTTATTGTTTGTTTTTTATACTTATTTATAAGAAAATTGCATCTGCCCTTTTCTATTTTATTTGTCCATCAATTATTTTGATTTGCCTATCAGCTAAATTCGCCAAATCTTGACTATGAGTAACAACTAGCAAAGTTGTTTTTAATCTGCTACAAATTTCAAACATTAAATTTTCTATTTTTTCGCCTGTTTGTCTATCCAAATTTCCTGTAGGTTCGTCCGCAAAAAGTATTTTAGGATTATTTATTAAAGCTCTTGCAAGTGCAACTCTTTGTTGTTCTCCGCCAGACAACTCGTTTGGCATATGATTTATTCTATTTTCTAAACCCATTATTTTTAACATTTCTAAAGCATACTCTTTCTTCTTTTTTTTATTGTTCCACACAGGTATAAGAACATTTTCCAAAACACTAAAATCTGCTAATAAATAATGAAACTGAAAAACAAATCCTATACTTTCATGCCTTATTTTTGCAAGTTTAGCTTTAGAAAAACTTGTTATATCCACATCATCAATTAAAACTTGCCCCGATGTAGGTTTGTCCATAAGACCTAAAACATGTACTAGTGTACTTTTCCCTGCACCTGATGGACCCATAAGAGCAACCTTTTCACCTGATTTTATTAAAAGATCTATGCCTTTCAAAATTTTTACATCCGGAGACTTTGGAATTATGTAGTTTTTGGTTAAATTTTTTGTTTCTATTTTCATAAAACAGTTTATAATATTTACCATCTATACCTCTAAATCATATCAATTTTTTATCATTAATACCAATTTGTTGTGTACTGTGCCAATACAAATAATATAATTTATAATGTATAATACAGTAATTAATAAAATTGTGGCTAGTTTTTAGGAGTTTTTATGAGCATATTAGTTACAGGTGTTGCAGGTTTTATTGCAAACAAAGTTGCAGAAAAATTATTGAAAACAAAAAAAGAAGTTATAGGTATTGATAATATAAATACTTATTATGATGTAAAAATAAAACATTACAGATTAAACAAATTAAAAACTTATCAGAACTTTAAATTCTATAAAATAGATATTGAAAACAAAAAATCATTAGATAAAATCTTTAAAAATAATAAAATTTCTGCAGTAATAAATTTAGCTGCAAGAGCTGGTGTAAGATATAGTATGGAAAATCCTTTTGTATATGTTTTGACAAATACAATGGGAACTTTAAACTTGTTAGATTTGTGTAAAGAATATAAAATTAAAAAATTTGTTTTAGCTTCAACATCATCTTTATATGCAGGGCAAAAAATGCCTTTTATTGAAAATTTGGCAGTAAATACCCCAATTTCTCCTTATGCTGCTTCTAAAAAAGGTGCAGAAGCTATGTGCTATTCTTATCACTATTTGTATGCAATAGATATATCTATTGTAAGATATTTTACTGTTTATGGTCCAGCAGGAAGACCAGATATGAGCATAATAAGATTTATTAAATGGATAGATGAAGGAACTCCTATAGAACTTTTTGGTGATGGTTCACAAAGTAGAGATTTTACTTATGTAGATGATATTGCAAATGGAACAATTAAGGCTTTAAAAAAAGTTGGTTTTGAAATTATCAATTTAGGTGGTGGAAATAATCCTATTTCTTTAAATTATGTAATAAACTTAATAGAACAGTATCTTGGTAAAAAAGCAAAAATCAATAAAAAACCCTTTCATAAGGCAGATATCGTTTCAACTTGGGCAGATATATCAAAAGCAAATAAAATTTTAGGATGGAAACCTAAAGTATCTTTAGAACAAGGTATAAAAAACACTGTTGATTGGTATTTAGAAAATAAATCTTGGTTTAAAAAAGTGAAGTTGTAACTTGAAAAATTTAACCATTTTTTCCAAAACTCTTTTTTAATTCTTTAATTTTTTTAAAATGAGTTTGATCTAAATTTAATGGTGTAATAGAAATATATTGTTGTTCTATCACATCTATATCAGACTTTTTATTTTTTTTACCTGAAATAAATCTTCCTGCAAGTTTATAATATGTTCCGTTTTTTGTTTTTTTTTCTATTATTGTTTCATCATAACATCTTATACCTAAAGGAACTATTTTTATTCCCTTATAGTTTGGCGGAACATTAATATTTAAGCAAGTTGCAGGTCTTCCTTTTTTTTCAGTTTTTAAAATTTTTTTTATTATTTTAGAAACTGCTTTTGACACTTTGCTATAACAAGGTTTTTCTTCGTTTGTTGCAGATACAGAAATTGAAGGAATACCTAAAAAAGCTCCTTCTCTTGCAGCTGCAACAGTTCCTGAATATACAACATCTTGTGCAAGATTTGCACAAGTATTTATTCCAGAAACCACTAAATCAATTTTATCCTTAAAAAAAGAGTACAAAGCATATTTTACACAATCTGTTGGTGTTCCCCCTACAAGCACATAAAAATTTTTTTTAATTTTTTCTAGTTTAATATACTTTTTTAAATGTATAGATTGGCTTGTTCCAGACATTTCTTGTTTTGGAACTACTACATAAATATTTGCAAACTTTGATAGTTCTTTAATTAAAGGTTTTAGTCCCGGTCCTTTTATGCCATCATCGTTAGATATTAAAATATTCGGCTTAACCATTTATTAAATTCAAAACCTCCTGTGCTAATAGTTCTTGTGGAAATACTTTTGGTTTTATTTTTCTGTTAACATCTATAACAGTATTATTAATTTTTGTTTCAATAAAGTTTAATATTTGTTCTTCGGTTAAATTTTTTTCTTCTATTACTACTCTTAAATTTTCTTGCTCTAATGATTTTGCATTATAGTATTGATGATTTGAAGTTGCATAAGGAAAAGGAACAAACAATGCTGGAAGATTATACATTTCAATTTCTTTTATTGTCCCTGCACCTGCTCTACAAATTACAACATCGCTACAACTATAAGCATTCCCAATATCGTCCATATACTCAACAATATATTTGTTATATTTTATATTGTCATATTTTTTAGATATTTCATTAAAATCTTTTGAACCAATAATATGAATAAACTGAATATTACTTTTATATTTGCTATAAAGTTTTTGTGCAACATTAAACATTATATTATTTAATTTTGTGGCTCCTAAACTTCCTCCAAAAACAAATATTGTAAATACCAAAGGATTAAGATTTAATTTTATTGAAGCTTGAATTCTTGTAATATTAAAAATATCCTTCCGTATAGGATTAGATGTATAAATAGTTTTATGTTTAGGAAAAAATTTTATACTTTCTTTAAAACTTATAGCAATTTTATCTACAAACCTTGATAGAATTTTATTAGCTAGTCCGGGAATGGTGTTTTGTTCATGAATTAGTGTTGGAATATTTTTTAGTTTTGCAACAAGAATTATTGGAAAAGATAAGTATGCTCCCATACCAACAACTACACAAGGATTCGTTTGCTTTATTATAGAATATGAATCAAATAAAACTTTTATAAATTTAAAAGGAAATAAAAACAAACTTAATGATAATTTTCTTTGTAGAGCTTTAAAATTTAAAATTTTGTAATTATATCCTGAATTTTTAACTATTTTTAATGATACCCCATTTTTATTGTTGTTAACTATAAATATTGGGTTTGTTTTTGCTAATTTTAGTTCATAGGCAAGTGCTATTCCTGGATAAACATGTCCACCCGTTCCACTAACAGCAATTAAAATATTTTTCATTCATTTTTTACCTTTTTAGTTACACTTAATAATGTTCTATAATACATAATTATAAAATATTTTAATAGATAATAAACTTCACAGTATCTATATATAATAGATACTGTGAACTACACACAAAATATTAAAGCATTATAAAATAAGTACTAGTTGATAACTAATTTGATTTACAAATTTTTAATTATCCTTATAAAATATTGTTATTTAGAAACCATGAAAGAATATAGTTATTTTCTCTTCCTTTTTAAAAAATAGATGATTCTTTTTATAGATTCCCAATATAGACTTTTTGAAATGATGCCAACAAGAAACAAAAAAATAATATATTTTATTTTTCTATAGATTGCCGATTACAAATTACAAATTTCGACAATAATTAAAAGCATAGAATCTTTATTTTAGGTGCCCGATTAAAATATTTGCAAATTACAAACAATCTTAAATTTATCTACTTATATTATCTTACTAATTTTCATATATTTTAATATATTCATTATTTTTTACTATTTTATTACTAACAATCTGCATTTTTCTTTTTTTGTCGTCCCCAAATACTTTTTCTTAACTACACATACATATGTCCCATTGTATAGAATGTCTCCCCTATCATCTCTACCTGCATACTCAATCGATTTTACACCTTCAGACAAACCATCTATTGAAGTGTGATAAATTTTATCTCCATATTCTGAATAAATGTCTATTTCCACACTACCATCTTCTGGCATTTCAAAAAATATTTTAGTCCTTTCTCCAGCTTGTGGGTTAAACGGATTTGGAGCATTGTAACATTTAGATGTAAGTTCTTGTATTGTAAAAGTACTATCAACCGTTTTTTCTTCTATAAACTCATTTTTTGCCGTTATTTTATATTTATATTCCCCTACAGTATAAGTCCCTATGTTTGCTCTATACCCATTACTACTACATACTATATATGACATTGTATAAGTTTTTATAGGATTATCTAAATCAGTGTTTTTATAAATATAAAC
>CAMVLN010000026.1 GCA_947168325.1 uncultured Elusimicrobia bacterium
TCATCGCCAGATTCTTTTTCCATAAGCAAGTGTTCTTTATGAATACTTGCTTTTTTTTTTTCGTTGTAAATAAAAAATATGCAGAAAATAATATATGTAGAAAATAATAGCAGATACATATTAAATTTGTGTTAGTTTGTATTTGTAATAATTTGATTATTTGTATTTATAAAAATTGCGACAAGATGTTGATATAATATTTTTGTAAAATATTTTCTTGTAAATAATAATGGATTTTAGTAGAATTAAAATGTTGAAAATAAAAAAAATAGTATAAATATTTATCTTAAAAATCCATTATATTTTTGCTAATGGATTTTTTTATTTTTGGAGGAGAGATGGAAAAATTTACTAATTTGTATAGTTTATCAAAAACATTGAGATTTGAACTCATTCCACAAGGAAAAACATTAGAAAATATTCAAAAAAGTGGTATTTTAGAACAAGATGATAGTAGAGCAGAAAAATATGAAAGAATAAAACGAATAATAGATGAATATCATAAAATTTTCATAGAACAATCTTTTAAAGATCAAAAAATAGATGATTATTTTTTAAATAGATATTTTGAACTATTCAAAATTAAGGACAAAAATGATAAACAAAAGAAAGAGTTTAAAACTATACAAGAAAAATTAAGAGAAAATATAATTTCTTTTTTTGATAAAAATAAATTAAAAAGATTGTTCGGAAAAGAACTTATAAAAGAATATTTACCAAATTTTGTAAAAAGCGAAGAAGATAAAAAATTAATTAATGAATTTGATAAGTTTGCAACATATTTTAAAGGTTTTCACGAAAACAGAAAAAACATGTATTCTAAAGAAGAAAAATCAACTTCAATAGCATATCGTATTATAAACGAAAATCTTCCAATATTTATAAATAATATATTTGCTTTTGAAAAAATATCTAATACTAAAGTATCTGAACATTTTAAAGAGTTTTATAAAAGTATAGAAGAATATTTGAATGTTAATGATATTTCTGATATTTTTAAATTGGACTATTTTAGTAATGTTATAAGTCAAACACAAATAGATGTTTATAATTTAGTTATAGGTGGAAAAACATTAGAAAATGGAACAAAAATAAAAGGTTTAAATGAATATATCAATCTTTATAACCAAAATCAAACAGATAAGAGAAATAAATTGCCGTTATTAACAATTTTATTTAAACAAATTTTAAGTGATAGAAATACAATATCTTTTCTACCACAACAATTTGAAAATGATAATTCTGTATTAAATAGTATAAAAGAATTTTATTCCAATATAGAAGAAAGTATTGAAAATATAAAAAATTTAATTTCAAATTTAAAAGATTTTGATTTATCAAAAGTATATATAAATAATGATACTTGTTTAACTGGTATATCTCAAAAAATATTTAATAATTACTCTATAATTGTTGATACAATAAAACAAGATATAAAAAATAAAAATCCAAAAACTAAAAAAGAAAACGAAGAAAAATATAACGAGAAAATAGATAATTTTTTCAAGAATAATAATAGTTTTTCAATAAAATATATTAACGATTGTATAAAAGATAAAAATATAGAAACATATTTCATGAAATTAGGGGAAAAAGAAAAAAAAGAAGAAGAAAACAAAGAAACAACTGATTTATTTTTAGAATTGCAAAATAATTATTTTGTAGTTAAAGATTTGTTGGAACATAAAAAAATTAAATCTCTTATACAAGATGAAAAATCTATTGAACATATAAAGAACTTTTGCGATTCAATTAAAAATATACAATTATTTTTAAAACCTTTATATATTAGAGATAATGATAAAGAAAAAGATAATTCTTTTTATGGTGAATTTGAAAAATTATATTTAAATATTGATAAAATAACTCCTTTATACAACAAAGTTCGTAATTATGTAACACGAAAACCTTATTCTGTAGAAAAAATAAAACTAAATTTTGAAAATTCAACATTACTTGCAGGTTGGGATTTAAATAAAGAAAAAGATAATACATGTGTAATATTAAGGAAAGATGGATTATACTATCTTGCTATTATGGATATAAATAATAAAAATGCTTTTAATGAAAAAGGTATAGATGGAGTAGGTTATGAAAAAATGGAGTATAAACTTTTGCCGGGTGCAAATAAAATGTTGCCAAAGGTTTTCTTTTCTAAAAGCAGGATAAAAGATTTTAATCCAAGTGAACAAATAATTAGAAATTATGAAAAAGGAACTCATAAAAAAGGAGATAACTTTAGTTTAAAAGATTGTCATGACTTAATAGATTTTTTTAAATCTTCAATAAAAAAACATGAAGATTGGAAAAATTTTAATTTCAAATTTTCAAACACTGATAAATATGAAGATTTAAGTGGCTTTTACAGAGAAGTTGAACAACAAGGTTATAAAATTACCTTTAGAAATATCTCAAAAGAATATGTCGATAAATTGGTAGAAGAAGGCAAAATATATCTTTTTCAAATATACAACAAAGATTTTTCAAAATATAGTAAAGGCACTCCTAATATGCATACAATGTATTGGAAAGCATTGTTTGATGAAGATAATCTTAAAAATGTTGTTTATAAATTAAATGGTCAAGCCGAAATATTTTATAGAAAGGGAAGCATAGACAAAGAAAACATAATAACACATAAAGCAAACAATCCTATAGAAAACAAAAATATAGATAACAATAAAAAGAAAAGTATATTTAAATATGATATTATAAAAGATAGAAGATATACAGTTAATAAATTTCAATTCCATGTTCCAATAACTTTAAATTTTAAAGCTATTGGTAATGAAGGAATAAACGAACAAGTAAATCAATATATTAAAGAAAATAATATAAAACACATAATCGGTATAGATAGAGGAGAAAGGCATTTATTATATTTAAGTTTAATAGATTTAAAAGGAAATATTATAAAACAGTTTTCTCTTAATGAAATAGTAAATGAATATAATGGAAACTCATATAAAACAAATTATCATACATTACTTGAAAACAGAGAAGAAGAACGAGATTTAGCAAAAAAAAGTTGGAAAACAATAGAAAATATTAAAGAGTTAAAAGAAGGGTATATTAGCCAAGTCGTTCATAAAATAACTCAACTGATGGTTGAATATAATGCTATTGTTGTTTTGGAAGATTTAAATTTTGGTTTTAAGAGAGGGAGACAAAAAGTAGAAAAACAAGTTTATCAAAAATTTGAAAAAATGCTTATAGATAAACTTAATTATTTAGTTGATAAGAAAAAAAATAAAAATGAATTAGGCGGACTTTTAAATGCTTATCAACTTACAAATAAATTTGAAAGTTTTCAAAAAATGGGAAAACAAAACGGATTTTTATTTTATATTCCGGCATGGAATACAAGTAAAATGGATCCCGTTACAGGATTTGTAAATTTATTTGATACTCGTTACATAAATATTGAAAAAGCAAAAGAGTTTTTTAATAAATTTAAAGATATAAGATTTAATGAAGAAAAAAATTATTTTGAATTTGTTGTTGATGACTATACAAAGTTTAATACAAAAGCAGAAAAAACAAAATTAGATTGGATTATATGTACACATGGAGAAAGAATAAAGACTTTTAGAAATAGTTCTAAAAATAATCAATGGGATAGTGAAACAGTTAATTTAACAGATAGTTTTATTGAATTGTTTAAAGAATATAATATTGATTATAAATCAAAACTAAAGGAACAAATAATACAAATAATATCTAAAACAGAAAAAGATTTTTTTGCAAGTTTACTATATTTATTTAAATTAACTTTACAAATGAGAAACAGCATAATAGGAACTGAAACAGATTATTTAATATCACCTGTAGCAGATAAAAACGATAATTTTTTTGATTCACGAAAAAATATAGAAAAATTACCAAACAATGCAGATGCTAACGGAGCATATAATATAGCAAGAAAAGGCTTATGGATTATAGAACAAATAAAAAAAGCAAAAGATTTAAAGAAAATTAAATTATCAATTTCAAATAAAGAATGGTTGCAGTTTGTTCAAAATAAAAAAATAATTTGAAATTTATAATATACAGCGGAGAAAATTTATATGGAAGATTTTGAAAACAAGTATCAAATTACAAAAACGATTAGGTTTAAATTAGAACCGGAAGGAAAGATAGAGAACCATTTTAAAAACAATATTAAAGAAAAAGATTTATCTTTATTGATTAAACAAATTGAAGAACTACAAAATAAATTAAAAAAGTTACTACATAAAGGAAAAAAAGAAGATTGTAATATTATAAAAAATAGTGATGGTTCTACAGCATGGAAATGTAATATAGAAATAAAATATACTTGGATGAGAAATTATTTAAAAGTAAAATTTTATGAAAATCTAAAAAATACTAAAAGTAAACATTATAAATTAATTGATTTAAAATATGTTCAAGAAGAATTTGATAATCGCTGGTTTTCCGAAACAACTGAAATACTTAATGGTTTAAAAGATTTTCAAAAAAGAGTTCAATATTATACTTATGAAAAGGAACGAGATGCACAAGCAGCATTAATTTTAAATCAATTTTCAAAAAGAACTAATTTTGAATTTATTAAAATGTTTATATATTCATTATGTAATACAAATAATCCTAAAACAGATAGTTTTATTGAAAAATTAAAAGAAGATATTAAAGCACTTGAAATTGAATTAAACAAACAAAAAGAAAATTTTTTGCCAAGTCAAAGTAAAGGTGTTCAATTTGCTATAGGTTCTTTTAATTATTATACA
This sequence comes from uncultured Elusimicrobia bacterium, assembly GCA_947168325.1. Classification (GTDB taxonomy): domain Bacteria; phylum Elusimicrobiota; class Endomicrobiia; order Endomicrobiales; family Endomicrobiaceae; genus Ruminimicrobiellum. Next base: position 4,752 of record CAMVLN010000026.1, read on the forward strand.
ATTGGAAAAACTCCAAAATTATTAGAAAAAGAATTACAAAAAGAAAATGAAAAACTTAATGAAAAATTATATTATTTTGATGAAAAATATAAAGCATATAAAATTAAAGGGAAATATCGTAAATATGAAAGTACAATAAATGTTTTGAATTTAAAATTAAAACAAGATAAGGGTGGTATTGATATATGTAATTTATCATTAGATGAAGTATATAAGTTTTTGAAAAACTGGAAGGCAGAGCAAAAACAAAATTTCATTGAAGCTATAAAAGCTAATGATGATAATAAAGCAAAATCTATTGAACTATTTAAATCAACAGATGATCATTATGAAACTGTAAAAAAAGCAATTTTATATATACAAAAAAATGGCAAAAAAAATGTAAGCGATGAAATAAAAAAACAAATAAGAGATTTCTTTGATACATTTGTAGATAATCCTCAAACCCCAAATTATAAAAAGTTATGTGAATTATTTAGAGATATAGCTAAAGATAGAGGCAATATAGTTGCAAAAATTTTTGCAATAGAAAAAGATAAGAATATTGCTGAACAATTATATTATTGGTGTGTAATTATAGAGAAAGAAAAATATAAATATTTATATATGATTCCACATGATGATAATGACAATTTGAAAAAAGCTAAAGAATATATTGAAAAATTAAAATCAGATAACACTTCACAAACTAAATTACATTATTTTAATTCATTAACATTAAGAGCATTAAGAAAATTGTGTTTTAAAACAAAAGACAATACATTTAGAGGTTTGATACCAAACACAGTTAGTTTTCCTAATTGTGAACAAGACTGGAAAAAAGAACCTAAAAAAATAATAGAATTTTACCAACAAGTTTTAAAAAATCAAAAAACTATAAATTTGGATTTCTATAACAATGTATCAAAATTATGGGAAAATAAATTTGATACACTAGAAGATTTTGAAAGCGAATTAAATAAAATTTGTTATTCAAAAAAAGTATATATTTCAAATGAAGTTGAAAATAAATTAAAAAAAGATTTCAAAGCTATATCTTTTAAAATAACTTCACAAGATATAGAACATAATCTAAAATACGGAATAGAAAATTATCAGAACAAAAAACATACAGATATTTGGAACTATTTTTGGAATAAAGACAATGAAAATAATAATTATAGAGTAAGGTTAAATCCTGAAGTAAAAGTTATGTGGAGATTACCTAAAGAAAGACTTATACTTAAATATGGCATAGATTCAAAATTATATGATGAAAAAAAGAAAAATCGGTATTTGCATGAACAATATACTTTAGTAACAACAATTACAAGTAATGCTTATGATGATAAAATAAATTTTGCTTTTAAAGATACATTTAAAGAAACAAATGTTAAAGAAACAAATGATGATAGTAAAGAAACAGCCATAAATAAATTTAATGAAAATTTTAAATATAATAAGTTTAACTATGCAATTGGTATAGATGTTGGAGAGATAAGTTTAGCTTGTCTAGCAGTTATCAATAAAGAAAATAAATCGCAAATATTTGAAGTTTATGAAATAAAAGAAGAAAAATTAAATTTTTCAAAAAAAGGTTTTTTAAAAGATGGAAGCATAAGAGAAAAAGAATATCAGCTTATCCAAAACCCTTCATATTTTTTAAATCCTGTTTTATATAAGAAAACCTTTAAAGAAGAAACAGATGAACAATTTAATAATACATTTAAAGAATTATTTAATAAGAAAACAGTTTCAGGATTAGATTTAACTACAGCAAAAGTTATTTGTGATAAAATTATTTTAAATGGAGATTTTGCCACCCACCAAAGATTAAAAGAACTTAATGCAAAACGAAAAATAAGCCAAGCATTAAAAGAATATCAAAATATAACAATTGATAAAGCAAAAGATAAAGATGGTAAAGAAAAAGAGTATGCATTAGCATTATTTGGTAACGATAAAGTTCAAATAGGCAAAACAGGCAAAGAAGCTATTTACGAAAGCAAAAAAAATTATTCTTGTGTGAAAAGTTTTGAAGAAGTAAAAGAAGAATTAATAAAATTTTTAAATGATAAACAATTGGATGATGCAAGATTAGAAGATAATATCAATAAAACAAGAACTTCGTTAGTTGGAAACATGGTAGGAGTAATCAATTTTTTGTATAAGAAATATCCCGGTTTTATTGTGTTGGAAAATTTGAAACAAACTAATACAGAATCACATAGACGAGATTTTGAAGGGGATATTACTCGCCCATTAGAATGGGCATTATATCGTAAATTTCAAACAGAATGCTTGGTTCCACCAATTAGTGAATTAATAAAATTAAGAGAACTTAATCCAAAAAATAAACAAAATATACATCAATTTGGAATTATAAAATTTGTTAGCGAAAAAGGTACAAGTTTATTGTGTCCAAAATGTGGCGAGAAGGTTTATAATTCAGATATGTCAAAAGACGAAGATTATAATAAAGATAAAAAGAATAAAGTTTTTAAATGTGGTAAATGTGGCTTTAATAATAAAACAGATGCTGGTGAGTTTATGGGTCTTGATACAAATGATACAATTGCTGCATATAATATTGCCAAACGGGGATTTGCAAACTTGGATTTAAAAATTACCAACAAAAAAAATGACTGATTATATTTTAATATCTTATTTAAATGATTTTATATTTTGTCCAAAATCTATATATTTTCATAAGTTATATGGTTTAAAATCTTCTTACTTATATAACGATACTTTTCAGTCGGAAGGAAAAGCTGTACATGAAACAATAGATAATAAAAAATATTCCTCAAAGAAAAATGTTTTACAAGGAATAGATGTTTATTGTGAGAAATATAATTTGTGTGGAAAAATAGATATTTTTGATATTGATAAATGTTTGTTAACAGAAAGAAAAAAGCATATTTCTACTATTTATGATGGCTATATTTTCCAATTATATGCTCAGTATTATTCTTTATTGGAAATGGGATATAAAGTAAACAAAATTCAGTTATATAGTTTTGATACAAACAAAGCATATCCTATATTGTTACCGGACGAAGATATAAATATGAAAAATAAATTTGAAAATTTAATAGAACAAATAAATAATTTTGATATAAATTCAATAATTAATACAAATATAAATAAATGTATGAGATGTATATATAATAATTTATGTGATCAAACCCAATGTTAACATTACCTGATTTTAAACAAAAACAAATAGTTTTTGCATTTTTAAGTTATGGAGAAAAAATTAGGTTTTCTAACGATAACTTAATTATTCTTGATGAAGATGGTAATATAAAACATCAATCTACTTGTTATAAATTGTTTGCTTTGTTTGTTGTTGGGCATATAACAATAACAAGTGGACTGTTGCAAAGGTCTGAAAAATTTGGTTTTAGTATAGTGTTATTAACACATAATTTAAGAATATATGCTGTTTTGGGTTCAAAAACAGAAGGTAATACATTGCTTAGAACAAAACAATATAAGTATGATAGTTTGGAAATAGCACATAGATTAGTTGAAAATAAAATTTATAATCAGCAAATTATTTTAAAGAAAATAAGAAATAAAAATGGAAAAATAAAAAATGCTATTTTTAATCTTGAAATATATAAAACAAAGTTATTAGAAAATTTACAGTTAAAAGATTTGTTAGGAGTTGAAGGGATATCTTCAAGAGTTTATTTTAGTGCATTATTTCAAGATTTTAATTGGAAAAGAAGGATGCCAAGAGCAAAACAAGATATTACAAATTGTTTATTGGATATAGGATATACAATTTTATTTAATATTACTGAAGCACTGTTGAATTTATATGGTTTTGATATCTATTATGGTGTTTATCATAAACAATTCTATCAAAGAAAATCTCTTGCTTGTGATTTAATGGAACCATTTAGACCTTTGATAGATTATAGAATATATAAAGCATATAAATTATCACAAATAAAAGAAGAAGATTTTGACCTTATACAAGATAAATATTTTATTTTTGGTAAGAAAGCACAACCATATATAAAATTTATTTTAGAAGTAATATTAAAAAATAAAATAGAAATTTTTAGTTATTTTCAAAAATATTATAGAGCATTTGTTGCAGAAAAAGGAATACATTTATATCCATATTTTAAAATAGATGAAAGCAGTTAAATTGTATGTTAATAATATCTTATGATATAAAAAATGATAAATTAAGAAATAGATTTTCTAAATATTTATCTAAATTTGGTTTTAGATTACAATATTCTGTTTTTCAAATAGATAATAGTAAAAGAATTTTGGAAAATATAAAAATTGCAATAAATGGTTCTTTTGCAAAAGAATTTGGCGAAAGTGATAGTGTTATAATTTTTCATTTAAGTGAAAGCTGTAAAAAATATACATTTGGTTATGCAAAACATGATGAAGAAGAATTAATCTTTGTAAACTAACTATAGTATAAATGCAAATGTCAGTCTTAATTTGACAAATATATGCTTTTTTTGATAAAATCAGCAGAGAATATATATCTGTTTATATATAAAATAATAAAATTTTAACATAATATCTGTCTAACAGATATATTGAATTTCTACTATTGTAGATCATAACCATTTTGGTGCTATCAACAAGTCTAACAGATATATTGAATTTCTACTATTGTAGATAACGAAGAGTTTGTCGAGGCTGATCGTCTAACAGATATATTGAATTTCTACTATTGTAGATTCGATAACGGCTATGCTTATTTTACAGTCTAACAGATATATTGAATTTCTACTATTGTAGATGGTTAAAGGTTCTGTTCTATTAAGTCTGTCTAACAGATATATTGAATTTCTACTATTGTAGATTTGTGCCCAAGCCCCTTCCCGATTTTGTCTAACAGATATATTAAATTTCTACTATTGTAGATTGATTTGTTGTGGAAAAGTTTAGAAAGTCTAACAGATATATTAAATTTCTACTATTGTAGATAGCAAAAACAGAAAAGAAATTGTCGGGTCTAACAGATATATTAAATTTCTACTATTGTAGATCTAAATCTTTTCAGGAGTGGGGTATCGTCTAACAGATATATTAAATTTCTACTATTGTAGATATGAAGCCTGGTACCAGTATAGGTATGTCTAACAGATATATTAAATTTCTACTATTGTAGATGTGCCGGACAGAGCAGAAAGATAACTGTCTAACAGATATATTAAATTTCTACTATTGTAGATGAAAGTCGGCTTATGATATTTTAGATGGTCTAACAGATATATTAAATTTCTACTATTGTAGATATGAGTAACCTTGTGATTGAACATATGGTCTAACAGATATATTAAATTTCTACTATTGTAGATTAAAAATTTTAGTGTTTCCATTTTTATGGTCTAACAGATATATTAAATTTCTACTATTGTAGATAAAGACAATTATATTACTCTCCCATCGTCTAACAGATATATTAAATTTCTACTATTGTAGATAATATTTGATAAAAATTCGTATCTCGTCTAACAGATATATTGAATTTCTACTATTGTAGATAATAAAGCTATAACCAAAAAGGAATTAGTCTAACAGATATATTGAATTTCTACTATTGTAGATTATATATTTATTATAATATATTTTCGTCTAACAGATATATTGAATTTCCACTATTGTAGATACCTGCTTTTTCAGTTGCTTTTAAATCGTCTAACAGATATATTGAATTTCTACTATTGTAGATATTAAAGATTTAGTTAGTTTAAATATAATAAAAGAAAGAACAAATGCTGCCAGAAATAGATATTAAGAATTTAACAATTATTTGGATATATTTAAATAGTAAAGTTTAATTTGTTGAAAAAATTGATTATTAAAAAATTGAAGTTTTTAGATTATATTTTACTATTGATGTTATGATATAGAAGACAAATAGATATTAAATTATTATGTCCACTAAAAAATTGTTTTTGATATACTAAATTGATAGAATGAAAATGTTAATATATTAAAAGGATATACGAAATGAGAAAAATTACAATTGTAAAAAATTATTTAAAACATGCAGAAGGCTCTTGTATGTTTTCTTTGGGGGAAACAAAAGTTTTATGTGTAGCAACAATTGAAGAAAAAGTCCCACCTTTTATAGAAGCAGATAAAAAAGAGCAAGGCTGGATAACGGCAGAATATTCAATGATGCCAAGATCTTGCCCTACTAGAATTTCAAGAAAAAAACTTCAAAATGGTAGAGCACAAGAGATTTCAAGGCTTGTAGGGAGATCTTTAAGAGCATGTGTAGATTTAGAAAAATTAGGCAAAAGAACAATAACAATAGATTGTGATGTTATAAGAGCAGATGGTGGAACAAGAACAGCATCTATTAATGGTGGTTTTATTGCTTTGGTTTTAGCACTTAAAAAATTACAAAAGGCAAAATTAATAAATTCTTTGCCATTAAAAGGCTTTTTAGGGGCAATTAGTGTAGGCTTTGTTGGTAATAAAATGGTATTAGATTTATCTGCTAAAGAAGATAATGTTGCAGATATTGATATGAATGTTGTTATGCTTGATAACGGAGAATTAGTTGAAGTTCAAGGAACAGCAGAAGGACACACTTTTTCAAGAGAAGATTTAAATAAAATGTTAGATAGTGCAAAAATAGGAATAAACAAAATAATTGAGTTGCAGAAAAAAGCATTAGGAAAAATATAAAATGAAACAAATAATTCTTGCTACGGGTAATAAACATAAAGTTATAGAGATAAAAGATATTTTAAAAGATTTGCCAGTAGAAATAAAACCTATGACAGATTTTGAAAAATATCCTGAAGTTTTAGAGGATGGGCAAACTTTACAAGATAATGCAATAAAAAAAGCAACAGAAGTTGCAAAATATTTTAATTTGTGGGCAATAGCAGACGATACTGGACTTGAAGTAAATTATTTAAAAGGTGCACCCGGAGTATATTCTTCAAGATATGCAGGTATAAATTGTTCATATAATGATAATAACAATAAATTGTTAAAAGCACTTGAAGGGATTCAAATGGAAAACAGACAAGCACAGTTTAGATGTGTTATTGCATTAAGTGACAATTGTGGAAATATAAAAATTCTTGCAGAAGGAAAAATAAAAGGGTATATTGCAACAGATTTGTGTGGTATAACAGGATTTGGATATGATCCTTTATTTTATGTTCCAAAATATGAAAAAACATTTGCACAACTAGGAGAAGAAATAAAAAATAAAATTAGTCATAGAGCTATTGCTCTACAAAATTTTAAAGAGAAATTTTTAGAACTAAATAATAATTTATGAAAAAAGTGAAAATTACAGTTTTAAAACAAACTGAATATAGTGATTTAATAAAAGAATATGAAAATCCAATAAAACATACTTGTGATTTAAAAATTGGAGATGTTTTTATTTCTTATAATGCACAAAAACCTAAAAACTTATGTAATAGTGCATGGGAAAGTATGGAAAAATTTGTTAAAACACTTGCAGATGGCGGTGGAAATTTTTTTGATGGATGGATGAAAAATAAATATTCTGCAATGATTTCTTGTAATGATGGTTTTAGACCTGTAAGTTTTTATTTAGAAACAATACAATTATAAAAAACAGAATTAAAATTTTAAAATATTTAATACAAATTTTGTTAATCATATTAAATTAATGTATTTGAATTATGAAAGTATTGATTGTTAAGCCAAGTTCATTTGGAGATATTATTCAAGCAAACCCAATATTGCAAGCTATAAAGTCAACATGGAAAGATTGTTCTATAGATTGGCTTGTCTTTTCTAGATGGAAACAAGTTGTAGAATTGTTTCAAAATGTTAATAATATAAAATGTTGGAATAGAGCTGGTGGATTAAAATCTTTTTTTGAAATTTTAAAAGATTGTAATAAAGGAAATTACGATTTAGTTATAGATTTGCAAGGTCTTTTAAGAACTGCTATTTTTGTTAGACTATTAAAAGCAAAACAAAAAATTGGTGTTAGTGGAATGAAAGAATTAAGTTGGTTGTTTTTAAAAGAACCTTACAAAAGAAATAAAGAAGAAAATGCTATAATTAGAAATCTTAATTCTTTAAGTTTTATAACGAAAGAAAAATATATCCCTACATTTAACATTAATATAAAATATATTCCTTACAATATTTTAAGTTCAAATGGGATAAAAAATAATGATAAAATTATTGCTTTTGTTCCTTTTTCTAGAGGAAAGGCAAAAACTTGGAATAGTAACAATTATGTTGAATTATCTAAAATGATAAAGAATATTGATAATGATATTAAAATTGTAGTGTTAGGGGCCAAAAAAGATTTTGGAAAAATAGAATCAAACGATATAATAGATTTGTGTGGAAAAACAGATATAAAAGAATTAGCAGGGATTTTGTCAATATGTAAATTTGCTATAGGTGCAGATACGGGTTCCATGCATTTAGCAAGTGCAATAGGATTAAATACTGTATTTATTTTTGGCAGTTCTGATATTAAAGAAACATCTCCTTATATGAAAAATTCTATAGTATTGTCAGCAAATTTAGAATGTAGCCCTTGTAGAGGTAAATGTAAATTTAATAACGAAAAGTGTTTGAATTTAATAACACCAAACGAAGTTTTCAAGAGTATCAAACAATGGATAAAATAATATTTTTTCACATGAATCAGTTAGGCGATTTATTATTTAGTTTGCCTGTTTTAAAAGCTACTAAACAAAAATATCCTGATATAAAAATGTATTGTGTAGCAAAAAAAAATCTTGTAGGTTTATTAGAATCTACAAAACTTATATATAAAATATTTACAAAAGAAGAATCTATTAGTAAACAAATAGATTTGATAGCTTCTATACGAAAAGAAAAAATTGATACAGCTTTGTTATTTTCTGAGTCTCCACAATCTTTATTATTGGCATATTTTTCAAGAATAAAAAATAGAATAGGTTTTAAAACTTCTAGTTTAAATTTCTTGCTCACGAAAAAAGTAGCAAGAATTGGAGTTCCATCTTTAGATAATAACATTGCACTTGGAAAAGAAATAGGTTTAAAGAATGTACAAAAAGATTATTTAAATATTTTAAATATAGATAAAGAATCAAATATTAGAGTTTCTTTTTGGTTAGAAGATAATAATTTATTAAACAAAGATTTTATTGTAGTATCTTTTGGAGCTAGCAAAAGAAGACAAGAAAAATGTTTAAGAAAAGAAGTGTGGATTAAAACCCTAAATCAACTTATGGATATGAAAAAAAATGTTGTCGTTGTTGGTGCTAAATGGGAAACAGAAGAAATATCAAAAATATTAAAGTATGTTTCTAAAGATGTAAAAATGTTTTGTCCAGAATGTGGTCTTTTAGATTTATCAGCATTAATAAGTAAATCAAAACTATTTATAGGTATAGATTCAGGGAGTATGCATCTAGCAGCAGGGCTTGGCATAAAGTGTATTGCATTGTATGGAAATACCGACCCTAAACAAATAGGTCCAAGACCTTTAATAAATCATATAATTATAAAAAGGAATAGTGCAAAAAAAAATGCTGGCTGACTTTGAGGAAATAATAGATTCAAATCGGATTTCGAATTGATAAGAGTTAGAGGAATTGAGAATGAGTGTGTATTTTCTAACTATCGCAATGTGTATATTTGTTCTCATTACAAATACTCAAAAGAGTAATACCATCATTATCTTCGGACAAAATAAAACAAAAAAAATTGGAATTGATGTTCAAAACTTTTCATTATTCATTTTGACTCTTT
>CAMVLN010000027.1 GCA_947168325.1 uncultured Elusimicrobia bacterium
TAGATTTGACAAAAGCAATAAATGCTGAAAAAAGAGGTATTTACTATATTTGGAGGGCAGATGCTTATAGAAAGCTCGGGAACGACAATCTTGCAAATGCAGATATTGAAGAGGCAGGAAAACTGCCTAAAGATTATTAATTTATTTAGTATAAAATTTAAAATTAAAGGGATTTGTAATAGTAAACTATCAGAATAGGTGGTTTGGCTTTAGGTGAAAAATTATAGAGATTTGTAGATTTTTGCGAGAAACTAGTTCCTTTAGGTGTTTGTTTAGGTGTGTGGTTAGTCTTGTATATATTTTTTAAAATTAAGTTTAATATATATATTATGAACGGCTACAGTTACTTGACAAAAAATATTTTATGTTGTAAAATGCACTAGGTTTTAGTTTTTTAATATGGTTGTTTTTATTGAAGGTTTAAGACAGCAAGGACATGTTGGTGTTTAATATTTGTTTTACCTTGCCGAGACTGAGTGGTGTATAGTTGTTTACTTCTCATTCTCATGAGAAGTTTTTTATTTATAAGGAATAAAAACAGTAAATGGAGTATATAAAATGCCAAATTTAAAAAATCAAGCAGATGTAAAAGTTTTAGCTGAAAAATTTAAGTCGATGAAAGGTATGATTATGACTGAGTATCATGGTCTTTCAGTTGTGCAAATTTCTGAATTGAGAAATCAATTAAGAAAAAGTGATTGTGAATATTTAGTTGTTAAGAACACTTTAAGTAAAATTGCACTTAAAGAAGTTGGTATGGAAATAGCTAATGAGTTTTTTGAAGGTCCAACGGCTATAGTTATAGAGAAAGATGATCCAGTTTCTCCAGCAAAAATTATTTCAGAATTTGCAAAAAAAAATGACAAGTTAGTTATAAAAGGTGGTTTACTAGATGGTAAAATTATAGCAAAAAAAGAGATAAATGCTTTAGCAGCACTTCCAACAAAAGAGGTTCTTATAGGGAAGATGCTCGGTAGTATGAATGCTCCTATGTCAAATTTTGTTGGAGTGATAAGTGCAGTTACAAGAAACTTTGTTTGTGTATTAAATGCTATTAAAGAACAGAAGGAAAAAGTAGCATAAAGAATCTTTGAAAGGATGAAGTTGAAAATAAAAAAATAAAAAGCTTTTTGTATTTTTTATAAGTTGGTATTAGATTTTTAAAGTATGTATATAGTTAAAATTAAAAAATTAATGGGGGAGTAGTAGAATGGCAATGACAAAAGAACAATTAATTGAAGAAATTTCATCAATGACAGTATTGGAAATGGCAGAGTTAGTAAAGGCTTTAGAGGAAAAATTTGGTGTTTCAGCAGCAGCTCCGGTAGCAGTTGCAGCAGCAGGTGCAGCAGCTCCAGCAGCAGGTGCAGCAACAGAAGAAAAAACAGAATTTAGTGTTGTTTTATCAGCAGCAGGTGCAAATAAAATAGCAGTTATTAAAGCGGTTAGGGAAATTACAGGTTTAGGTTTGAAAGAAGCTAAAGATTTAGTAGATGGTGCTCCTAAAACAGTTAAAGAAAATGTTGCTAAAGCAGATGCAGAAGAAATGAAGAAAAAATTGGTAGCAGCAGGTGCAACGGTAGAATTAAAGTAATTTGTTTTTTTAAACTGAATTAAGAAGTTGAATAAAAATATTATAAAATTAATTTAAATACTTGATAAAAGATAATTGTCAAGCATAAAAGTTTGTTTAATTTTATCTTTTTGTCAAAATATAATAATAGTAGGTTTTAGCTAATGAAACAAGTTAATTTTGGAAAAATAAAGTCACCAATTGATCCACCTTTGTTGCTTGGTATGCAAAAAAAATCATTTGCAGACTTTTTGCAAAAAGATGTAGAGCCTGAGAAGAGAAAGCCTCAAGGTCTAGAGGGTGCTTTTAGAGATGTTTTCCCTATTAAAAATTCAGATAAAAGTTTAGAGGTACAGTATATATCTTATTCTTTTGGGGAGCCAAAATACTCTGTGACAGAATCCGTTGAGAGAGATGAAACTTATTCTGCACCTTTAAAAATAAAGTTTAGATTGGTTCAAAAAAAAGAAGATGGAAAAGAAAAAGAAATTTCTGAACAAGAAGTTTACTTTGGAGATATACCTTTAATGACTGATACTGCAACATTTATTGTAAATGGTGCAGAGAGAGTTGTTGTTAGCCAGATACATCGTTCTCCTGGAGTTATATTTGAGGAAGACGAAGAAAAAAGAGTTACTATACTTGGTAAACCGTTATATTTTGCAAGAATAATCCCTTACAGAGGGGCATGGATTGAATTTGAATTTGATCAAAATGGACTTTTGTATGTTAGAATAGATAGAAAAAGAAAAATTTTGGTTACAACTTTCTTAAGAGCAATAGGTTTTGAAAGTGATAGTGATATATTGAATCTTTTTAAAGAAACTAAAGAGGTTTCTTTAGATTTGGCACCGTCTGTTTTAGCAAAAGAGTGTTTGTCAGATGACATTTATGATAAAAATACGGGTGAGATATTGTTTGATGCTGGCAAAGAATTAACAGAGAGTAATATAGAAAAATTAAAAGCAAAAGGTTTTAAGAGTATAACAGTTTTAAAAGATACGGCTATTCTTTTAACTTTAAAAAAAGATGCCATCAAAACACAAAAAGAAGCGGTAAATTACATATATAGAGTTTTAAAAACTCAAGAATTTATAGTGCAAGAAAGGGCACAGAGTTTTTTAGATGAATTATTGTTTAAATCTATAAGAAGGTATGATTTTACAACAATTGGAAGATATAAAATCTTGAAAAAATTGGGTCCTATTTATAAATTTTATAAGGATATAGGTATAAAGTACCGCGATATTGAGTCTGAAAAATTGAAAGAGTTTGTAATTCCTAAAGAAGATAAAAGAACAGTTGCAAAAGAAGATATTGTTGCAACGATTAAGTATCTTTTGATGATATATAATGGTGAAACAGAGTTTGAGAAAAATGGTAATAGAATAAAGTTAGGATTAGATGATATAGATCATTTGGGTAATAGGAGAGTGAGATCAGTTGGTGAATTACTTGAGAATCAAGTAAGAATAGGTTTAGTTCAAATGGCTAGACTTACAAAAGAATATATGAATAGCCAAGATAAAACAATAATTACACCAAGGTCTTTAATGAATATTGCTCCTTTTGTTGCTCAAATAAGAAAGTTTTTTGGAACATCACAACTTTCACAATTTATGGATCAGATTAATCCATTATCTGAACTTACACATAAAAGAAGACTTTCTGCATTAGGACCTGGAGGTCTTAATAGAAAAAGAGCAGGATTTGAAGTTAGAGATGTTCATTATACACATTATGGTAGAGTGTGTCCTATTGAGACTCCAGAAGGACCAAATATTGGTCTTATAACATCTTTGTCAGCTTATGCAAGAGTAAACAAATATGGCTTGATAGAAACTCCGTATAAAAAAGTTGTTGATTGTAAGGTTACAAATGATATTGAATATATGACAGCAGATGTAGAGGATGATAAATTTGTAGCCCAAGCAAATACTCCTATAGATAGTGAAGGAAATTTTTTGACAGATCAAGTTCAAGGAAGATATGTAAATGATTTCTTGTTTAAATCTCCGGAAAAAGTAGAATATATGGATGTTTCTCCTATGCAGGTAGTGTCTGTTTCTGCAGGGCTTGTTCCTTTTTTGGAACACGATGATGCAAATAGAGCTTTAATGGGATGTAATATGCAAAGGCAGGGGGTACCTCTGCTTATTACACAACAACCACTAGTATGTACAGGTGTTGAAGATAAAGTAGCAAGAGATTCTGGGGTTTGTGTAATATCAAAAACCGATGGTGAGGTTGTATCTGTTTCTTCAAATGAAATAATGGTTTTGGGAGAAAAAACAGGTGTTGAGGTTTATTCTTTAAAAAAATATTTAAGATCAAACCAAGATACATGTATGAATCATATTCCTATTGTAAAAGTGGGAGATAAAGTTAAAAAGAATGATATAATTGCTGATGGACAAGCAACAAAGAATGGACAATTGGCACTGGGGCAAAACCTTTTAGTAGCATTTATGCCTTGGGATGGATATAACTATGAAGATGCTATTCTATTGTCGGAAAAATTAGTTCAAGACGATATGTTTACATCAATTCACATAAGAGAGTTAGAAACACAGGCAAGAGAAACTAGTGGAAGACCAGAAGAAATAACTAAAGATATCCCTAATGTTGGAGCAGAAGATTTGTTAAATCTTGATGAGAATGGTATAATTAGAGTTGGTGCAACAGTTCAAAAGGGGGACATCCTTGTCGGGAAAACAGCTCCGAAAGGAGAACATCAAATAACTCCGGAAGAAAGACTCTTGAGAGTGTTATTTGGTAAAAAGGCAGAGGATGTTCAAGATGTATCTTTAAGAGTTGATCCTGGTATTTCTGGAAAAGTTTTAGCGGTTAGAGTTTTTGTAAGAAGAGAGAAACTTTCTGACAAAGAAGTCAAGAAAAGACAAGAGGAAATGTCTTCTGCTTATAGAGCAGCGAAGAAGAAATTAAAAGGAGAAAAAGAAAGTCTTTTATCTAAAGCAAAAAAAGAGGAAGTTAAGAAAATAGAAAGTTTATATTTGGCAAAGGAAGAAGTGCTTGATAGAAATTATGATAAAGAGAAGATTTTATTTAAAAAAGGTGATGAACTTCCAGTTTCTGTAAATAAAGTTGTTAAAGTGTATATAGCAGCAAAATTAAAAGTTCAAATTGGAGATAAGCTTGCAGGAAGACATGGAAACAAGGGGATTGTGTCAAGGATACTTCCTGTAGAAGATATGCCAAGATTGCCAGATGGAACACCAGTAGATTGTGTTCTTTCTCCGCTTGCTATACCTTCACGTATGAATGTAGGTCAGTTGTTAGAGTCTATGTTAGGTTGGGCAGGAATGGTATTAAATACACAGATGGTAACACCTGTTTTTGATGGGGCTACTGAAGAACAAGTTAAAGAACAAATTAGAAAGGCGAAAGTTTTATTGGTTTCTAAAAAAGAAGAGGAATTAAGAAAAAGAGGTTTTAGTGGTAAGGAGTTAGAAGAAGCAATAGAAGATTATAAATTGAGGTATTTACCTACGGATGATTGCCAGATTACATTATACGATGGTAGGACTGGTGAGCCTTTTATGGAAAAAATAACAATAGGTGTAATGTATATGCTAAAACTTAACCATTTGGTTGAAGACAAAATGCATGCAAGATCTACAGGACCATACTCACTTATTACAAGGCAACCACTTGGAGGAAAAGCCCAGTTTGGAGGGCAAAGATTTGGAGAAATGGAAGTGTGGGCAATACAAGCTTATGGTGCAGCACATGTATTACAAGAATTTTTGACTGTGAAGTCTGATGATGTTGAGGGTAGAGTTAGAATGTATGATTCTATAATAAAAGGAAAAGCAATAACAGAGCCACCTGGTATTCCAGAATCTTTCAAAGTTCTTGTAAATGAATTGAGGGCATTGGGATTAAATGTTAGTTTGTTAAAGAATAGCTCAGAAAAAATGAGGAAGCTGTAGAAAAAACTTTAAAAAAGAAGATTAAATAAATATGGAAGGGCAACTAAATGGTTAAAAATAACTTAAAAAATTTAGAGGGGAAAAAACAGAAGCTTAATTTTGCAGATTTTGATCTTGTAAAATTAACAGTTGCAAGTCCTGATGATATAAGGTGTTGGTCTTATGGTGAAGTAAAAAAACCAGAGACCATAAATTATAGAACATTTAAGCCAGAGAGAGATGGCTTGTTTTGTGATTGTATATTTGGACCAACAAAAGATTGGGAATGTCATTGTGGAAAATATAAATATATAAAACATAAGGGTGTTATATGTGATAGATGTGGGGTTGAAGTTACAGAATCTAAAGTAAGAAGAGAAAGATTTGGACATATAAATTTAGCAGTACCTATTGCACATCCTTGGTTTTTAAAGAAAGCTCCATCAAAAATAGGTATTTTGTTAAATATGAAGATATCTGATTTAGAAAAAGTTATTTATTATGGTAAGCATGTTGTAACTGAAAATTTAAAAGATAATTTAGGAATAGTTTCTTTTTTATATAAAGGTGCATTATTAAAAGAGGAAGAATATAATCTTTTTAAGTATGGAATAAAAAGTATAGTTGTTAGAGATGAGTTAAAAAATATTTTTGATGGAATAATTGTTGAGGAGATAGAACTTAACAATGATGAAAAAATATTAAAAAAACAATTAGAAAAGTTTGTTAAAACGATGGCAGACTATAGTGGTAGAAAAAAAATAGAAGTAATAAATAAAATAGTAGAAAAGGTTTTAAATGGTGTAAAATTTTATAAATGTTATTTTAAGCCACACTCAATTTATTTTTATGAGTTAGATGAGATACGAAAATCAGAGTTTAAAAAAATATTTGATAGTGCATTTAAGGAATATCAAGATGTATCTTTTTCTGAAGTTGATAAAAAAATAAGAATAGAATTTTTTGATATAGAAAAAGAAAAGATATTTTCAGAGTTAAGAAAAAATACAGAAGGTTTTAAACCTTTTGAAGGTAAATTAAAGATTGAAAGTTTTAGGATGGAACTGCCGATATTGAAAACATTTTCAAAACCGGAAACTTCAATATTGTTAGAAGAAAAAGATGTTCAAAAGTTTATGAATGGTTTTGGAGATAGTTTAAAAGTAGATATAGGAGCATCAGCAATAAGAAAGATGTTAGAAGAGATAGATATTGATGAAGAGCAGAAAGCTATACAGAAAGATATAAATAATATTTCTTCAGATATGGAAAGGTCAAGACTTATAAAAAAACTCAGGGTTGTAGAAGGATTTAAAAATTCAAATACAAGACCGGAATGGATGATACTTACTGTTCTTCCTGTTATTCCACCAGATTTAAGACCTTTGGTAGCTCTTGAAGGGGGAAGATTTGCTGCATCAGATTTAAATGATTTGTATAGAAGAATTATCAATAGAAACAACAGATTGAGACATATAGAACAGTTAAAAGCTCCTACTGTTATGATAAATAATGAAAAGAGATTATTGCAGGAAGCAGTAGATGCTTTGATAGATAATGATTCAATGACAAGACCTGTAACAGGGGCAGGGGGAAGAGTATTAAAATCTTTATCAGATACATTAAAAGGCAAACAGGGAAGGTTTAGACAAAATTTGCTTGGAAAAAGAGTGGATTATTCAGGAAGGAGTGTTATAGTTGTTGGCCCTTCACTGAAACTTAATCAGTGTGGTATTCCGAAGGAAATGGCATTAGAGTTGTTTAAGCCTTTTGTTATAAGAGAACTTATAAAACAAGAGAAACAGACATTAAAATCTGCAAGAAGAACACTAGAAAGAGGAGATGTTAGAGTATGGGGAATATTGGAAAAGGTAACAAAAAATCATCCTGTAATGCTTAATAGAGCTCCGACACTTCATAGACTTGGAATTCAAGCTTTTGAACCAATATTAGTAGAGGGAAAATCAATACAGTTGCATCCATTGACATGTACAGCATTTAATGCTGATTTCGATGGAGATCAAATGGCTGTGCATGTTCCAATATCTGTAGAAGCACAACTTGAAGCGAAAATGTTAATGATGACAACAAAGAATATTTTGTCACCATCTTCAGGAAAACCTATTACTGTTCCTGGACAGGATATTGTTTTAGGAAGTTGTTTTATAACTAAAGAAAAGAAAGGTGTACTTGGAGAAGGTAATATATTCTCAAGTGTGGATGAGGTAATAAGTGCTTATCAGCAAAAAGAAGTAGATTTGCAGGCAAGAATAAAGGTAGCAGGAATTACAACTTTGAGAGATGAAACTCTTAAAGATAATGAACAAAAAGATTTATCAAAATGGAAAAACGATTCAAAGAAAGGAATAAATAATTACACTACAGTGGGAAGAGTAATATTTAATGAGCATTTGCCGAAGAGTGATGATGGTTCTTATGCTTTAGGCTTTAAGAATAAGGTGTTTGGTAAAAAAGATTTAGTATCTCTTATTGATGAATGTTTTAATAAACTTGGCCAATATAAGACGGTTGTATTATTAGATGAAATAAAGAGCTTGGGGTATAAATATGCAACATTAGCAGGAGTATCTATTTCTATGGATGCAATGAGTGTTCCAGTTGAAAAAGATAGAATGGTTAGTGATGCAAAGAAAAAAGTAAAAGAAATTGCTAAACAGGCAAAGATGGGCTTGATAACTGAGAGTGAAAGGTATAATAAAATCATTGATATATGGACAAAGGTGACAGATGGTGTAGCAGATATAATGTTCGATGAAATGAAAAAGACGGAAAAAGAACCTTACAATCCAAATAAAAATAGGTTCAATTCAGTATATATGATGGCAGATTCAGGAGCAAGAGGGTCCAGACAACAGGTAAGGCAACTTGCAGGTATGAGGGGTCTTATGGCAAAACCACAAAAGAAACTTTCTGGGGGGGTTGGTGAGATTATAGAAACTCCTATTGTTGCAAATTTTAGGGAGGGACTTTCTATACTTGAATACTTTATATCTACACATGGAGGGAGAAAAGGTCTTTCTGATACGGCACTGAAAACTGCAGAAGCTGGATATATGACAAGAAAACTTGTAGATGTATCACACGATGTTGTAGTAACAGAACACGATTGTGGAACGGTAAATGGAATATTTATTGGAGACTTAAGATCTGGAGAAGAAATAATTGAAAAGTTAGAGGAAAGAGTTGTAGGTAGAGTAGCATTAGATAATGTTGTTGGTATTATTCAACATGGTGATGATATTAAAGAAGAACTTATTGTAAAAAGAGGAGAGTTGATAACACTTGAACAAGCAAAAAAGCTTATTGAAGCGGGTATTGACAAAATTGGTATAAGAAGTGTTTTAACCTGTGAATCAGAGCATGGAGTTTGTTCAAAATGTTATGGATTAAGTCCGGCTACAGGCAAACTTGCAGAAGTTGGTGAAGCTGTTGGAGTTGTAGCTGCACAATCAATTGGTGAACCTGGAACTCAGCTTACATTAAGAACTTTCCACATTGGTGGGGCAGCAAGTACAGTTACACAAAAATCAGAAATATATGCAGAAAAAGACGGAACAGTTGATTTTTATAATTTAAAATCTGTTAAAAATAGAGATGGTGAAATATTGGTAGTAAGTAGAAATGCAGAGCTTGTGTTTACGGAAAATTCACCAAGAAGAAGGCAGGTGCATAAGCTTCCTTATGGTGCAGTTATATATGTAAAAGATGGTCAAAATGTTATATTAAAAGAAGATACAATGACAAAAATCAAAAAACATGTTTTGCTTTCAAAATGGGACCCTCATTTAAAGTCAATTATATCAGAGTATGATGGTGATCTAAAATATGTTGATATAAAAGATGGTGTTACTTTGCAAAAGGAAAAATCAAAAATTACAGGTCAAATAGAAAGGGTAATTATTGAAGATAGAACGAGAAAGCATAGGCCAAAACTTGTTATTGAAAAAGAGGGTAAAATTATAGCAGAATATCCGTTGCCTGTAGGTACAACTCTTGTTGTTAAAAACGGTGAAGAAATAAAAGTTGGTGATGTTTTGGCAAAAATGCCAAAAGAAGCTACAAAAGTTAAGGATATTACTGGAGGGTTGCCAAGAGTTTCTGAATTGTTTGAGGGAAGGAAACCTAAAAATGTTGCAGTTGTATCAGAAATTGATGGTATAGTTAAGTTTGGTGAAGCAACAAAGAAAGGAGCATTAAAGATTAAAATTATAGATACGGAAACAAATATAGAAAAAGAATATACTGTTCCGTTAGGAAGGCATTTAGTTGTTTATGAAGGAGATAAAGTTGAAGCTGGTGAAGCTCTTTCAGATGGTGCAATAAATCCACATGATATTCTTAAGGTTAAAGGTCCAAAAGTAGTACAGGAGTATCTTGTAAATGAGATTCAGCAAGTTTATAGATTACAGGGTGTATCTATTAATGATAAGCATATAGAAGTTGTTGTTAGACAAATGTTATCAAATGTAAGAATAACAGAAGAGGGAGATAGTAGATTTTTAAAAGGAGAAATTATATCAAGGTATAAATATGAAAAAGAAAGAAAAAGGATAAAAGATAAAGGTGGAAAAATACCAGTTTCACAGCCGGTGTTATTAGGTATAACAAAAGCTTCTTTGTCTTCAGATTCTTTTATATCTGCTGCAAGTTTTCAAGAGACAACAAGGGTATTGACAGAAGCTGCGGTATCAGGGCAAGTAGATGTGCTTAGAGGATTAAAAGAAAATGTTGCTATAGGACATTTAATACCTGCTGGTACGGGACTTAAAGTAATAGAAGATAAATAAAAGTATTTTTTGATGAAAATTATAAAAAATAAATTAGAGGGAAAAAAAGATGCCAACAGTTAATCAGTTAATTTCAGGTGGGAGAAAGCAAGTTTTACAAAAAACAAAATCTCCGGCATTGAAAAGTTGTCCACAAAGAAGGGGAGTGTGCACAAGAGTTTATACAACAACTCCAAAAAAGCCTAACTCAGCTTTAAGAAAAGTAGCAAGAGTTAAATTAACATCAGGATATGAAGTTACTTCATATATACCTGGTGTAGGACATAATTTGCAGGAACATTCCATTGTTCTTATAAGAGGTGGAAGAGTGAAAGATTTGCCTGGTGTTAGGTATCATATCATAAGAGGTGCTTTGGATGCAACAGGTGTTGATGGTAGAAAACAGTCTAGAAGTAAATATGGGGCAAAAAAAGCAAAAGTAGCAAAGAAGTAGATATATATAAGAAGTGTAGAAAATTTAAATTTTAAAAATTAGTACTAAAGAGCTAGTCAACTATAGCTTGAAAAACTTTGGAATTGTTTTTATTTAGTTAAATGATTATAAAAATAAAAGCAGTTTAATCCGGGTAACTTTGTAAAAAAGAGGAATTAAAGTATGCCAAGAAAAGCATTAAAACCAAGAGAGAAAAGAGGAATGCCGAAAGGGGATTCAGTTTATGATTCAGTATTGTTAGCAAGATTTATAAATAAACTTGATCATAGAGGGAAAAAAAGTTTGGCAGAAAGTATAATTTATAAATCTTTTGAAATAATAAAAGAAAAAACAGGCGAAGAGCCATTAGAAGTTTTTAGCAGGGCTATAGAGAATGCAAGACCGTTACTTGAAGTTAGACCTAGAAGAGTTGGTGGAGCAACATATCAAGTTCCTATGGAAGTTCCTATTGTTAGATCAACAACTCTTGCTATGGATTGGATAATGGAGTCTGCAAGGGCAAAGACAGGAAAGCCTATGTGTGAGAAACTTGCTCAAGAGTTTATAGATGCAAGCAAAAAAGAAGGGACAGTTATGAAAAAAAGGGAAGATACTCATAGAATGGCAGAAGCTAATAAAGCTTTTGCTCATTATAAATGGTAAATGTATAACTGTGTTCTTTAATATATTTTAAGTTTTAATTTTATATTTTTTTATTTAGTATATTAGAGTCTTTTTTGATATGAATTGTTATGTGTTGATGTTTATCTTGGGGGGGTTAGCTTTTATAAAGTATGTTTACCTGAAATATTCATAAAAAAGTAAAATTTAATGGTGAACATAACAAATAAGAATTAAGTTGTATGTAATCACAATGAAGTGATAAAGAAAAAATACAGGGCTATATTTTGCAAGAAGATGTATAATTTTTTTAAATTAAATTTTTCATATTATACATTAGGGACTAGTGCTGTAGATGTAGTCAGTAATGTATCGTTGTCAAGTTTCATTTTACAATTCATATTGAAGTTTAGTTGTAAATATTTTTGAATTATAGAGTATATGTTTTATATCATTGTTAAATGATTATAAAAAGATGAAATAAAAAATGTTTAATGGAAAGCAAAGAATACATTTCGTTGGTATTGGTGGAGCAGGAATGAGTGGAATTGCAGAAGTTGCACTCAATTTAGGTCATAAAGTTTCTGGTTCAGACATAAAAAAAACAGGGGTAACTCAAAGATTAAAAGAATTAGGTGCAAAGATATATATTGGTCATAATGCCAGAAATATAAAGAATGTAGATGTAGTTGTCACATCAAGTGCAATATCAAAAGATAATCCTGAAGTTATACAAGCATTAAAAGATAAAATAATAATAATTCCAAGAGTAGAAATGTTAGCTGAACTTGCAAGGCTAAAATATACAATTACCGTTGCAGGAACACATGGCAAAACTACTACAACATCAATTACATCAATGGTATTAGATGAAGGTGGCTTTGATCCCACTATAGTTATAGGCGGGAAACTTAAAAATTTAAAAACAAATGCAAGACTTGGTAAAGGAGATTATATTATAGCGGAAGCAGATGAGTCTGATGGCTCATTTTTAAAACTTTCTCCTGCAATAACAGTTGTGACAAATATAGATAATGATCATCTTGATTATTATGGTTCTATAGAAAATTTAAAACAGGCCTTTATAAAGCATATAAATAGTTTACCATTTTATGGATTTGCTATTGTTTGTACAGATAGTCCTTTTGTAAAAGAGATATTACCTAACATTTCAAGAAAATATATTACTTATGGTTTTAATGGTAATACTGATATTACTGCAACGGATATTATGGTAATTAACGGTAATACAGAATATAGTGTAATTTATAAAGGTAAAAAGTTGGGTAAAGTTATATTGAAAGTTCCCGGAGAACATAATGTACTAAATTCTCTTGCAGCTATAGGAGTTGGATTACAATTTGATATACCTTTTGTTAATATTAAAGATGCTTTGTTTAAATTTGGTGGGGTAGGAAGAAGACTTGAAGTTAAAGGCGAAAAGAAAGGTATTATGGTTATAGACGATTATGGTCATCATCCAACAGAAGTAATTGCAACACTTTGTGCACTAAAACATAATTATCCTCAAAAAAGGCTGGTAGTAATATTCCAGCCACATAGATATACTAGAACAAAAAATCTTTATAAAGAATTTGGTAAAGCACTTAAAAAAGCAGATGTGATTTATATTATGGATATATACTCAGCAAACGAGAAACATATTAAAGGGGTAACTTCTAAATTAATAATAAATTCAGCAAAAAAAAATAAATGTAATGTTTTTGAATTCAAGGATATAAATTCAATAGCTAAGACATTAAAAGAAAATGATATAGTTTTAACTTTGGGTGCAGGAAATGTTTGGCAACAAGGGGAAGAACTTTTAAAAATTTTATAGTTTTTTAATAAAAGAATTTATTTGCTCTTATTAAATTTTTCTGCTAATAATCATCCATATACACAAAATAATATCCTTTTTATATAAAATTAATTAAACTATGCAAATAGCTAATTATAAAATTTTGATTGTTTTTGTTGTGGCAGTTTAGAATTTTTAATTTGGCCAAACATCATCTCATATTTAGCAACATTATCTTGTAATGCTTGTAAAAAATTTTTTGCATGTAGAGGGGATATTATTATTCTATTTTTTACTTTCGCTTTGCCATTTTGTGGTTGAACAAAAATAAAATCAATTATAAATTCCGTTTCAGAATGTGTTATTAAAGCTAAATTTGAATAACTACCGTTTGCCGTTTGCTCGTCTATTTCTATTTTTATTTCCTGTTTTTTTGTTATATCTGTCATCTGTTTTTTCCTCCCTCTAGTTTTAACTATGTAAAATTTGTCTATCAAAAATAAAAAATATTTTTTATTGAACTTTTCTCTCGGATATTCCACTGGCATTACCGAATCCTTTTATAGTCCTCTTAACAATATCTCTTGATAATTTATCCCAAATATATTCTCTAGCTTCTTCTTCTGTCATTGCACCAAAATCACCTTTTACAGAATCTGCATAAATTTGTATCCCTTCCATGTTAGGTTCTGCCCACAATGTTACATTTTCGTGTTTGTCAATAAAATATACATTTATTAATATCCATAATTTATATTGCTCTGCAACCATATTAGCATCGTAGGTTAATGGCTGTAAAACATATCTTTTAATTTCACAAACAACTACCCCATCACTTTCTTTTTCTTCTGTCATTATAGAAAGTCTACCATCTCTCATAAATTCATCTATTATTGCTTTTGTAAATTTATCCTCTAAACCGTACTGATTAGTATTATTTATAACTGGTCTAACATAAATATTTTTTACATAAGCAGGCAATATCTGTGGTGCAGGCTCATAAGGTGCCACACAGGCACACAATAATGTAAATAACGAAATGATGAATAAGTACACTTTTTTCATAAAACCCCTTAAAAATTGTTTTTGCTATTTTTAGTTTATATTTTACTGCTAATAACATTATTGG
>CAMVLN010000028.1 GCA_947168325.1 uncultured Elusimicrobia bacterium
ATTTCCCTTATCATATTTTTTGATTTCAAAGAGCCATCTCTTGTACTTATTTTATAATAAAAAAAAGTTTTGTAATTAACACTTTAACAATTTTTATGTTGTGTTTTTTAAATTTGAGATAGTTGCTATTATTTTTTCCCTTATTAAAAGTCAAAATTAAACAAATAAATATTTTTTAGTGCAAGCTATATAAATATAAATTCACTTTCTTTTTGACTTGATAATACTGATATTAGTATAATAAAAAAAGGTTTTATCTACAAAAAATTTAACAACATTGTTAAAATTTTATGTAGTGTAAACAAAAACAAAATATATGAGTTTATAATGAAAGGAATTTCCTTGTTTTCCAATGTAGGTATAGGTGAAACTTATTTAAAAAAGTGTGGAATAGATATTGTTATTGCTAATGAACTTATACCAAAAAGAGCAAAATTTTATTCCCATTTATATCCTAATGTTAATATGGTATGTGGTGATATTACTGATAAAAAAATTTTTAATTATTTAGTTGAAGAATCCATAAAGCAAAACATACAATTTCTTATAGCAACACCACCTTGTCAAGGAATGTCTATTGCAGGTAAAATGGATGAAAATGACAAGAGAAATTCATTAATTATATATGCAATAGAATTTATAAAAAAAGTTCAACCTGAATACATTATAATAGAAAATGTTCCTGCTTTTTTGAAATTTTCAATAAAGATAAAAAATAATTACATAAAAATAGTAGATTATATAGAAGAAGAATTAAAACATTTAGAATATTTTATAAATTATTCTATTTTAGATGCTGCAGATTATAATACACCACAATATAGAAAAAGGGCAGTTTTTTTAATATCAAAAATATCAAAATGGGAATTTCCAAAACCACAAAAACATATAACAGTAAAAGAAGTTATTGGAGATTTACCAAGTTTAGAAAGTGGAGAAGATTCAAATATAAAATATCACTATGCAAAAATTCATAATAAAAATCATATATTATGGATGAAACATACTCCTACAGGAAGAACTGCTTTTGATAATAAAGAGTTTTATCCACAAAAAAATGGAAGAAGAATAAAGGGCTATAGTACAACTTATAAAAGAATCAAATGGGATGAACCTGCTCCCACAATAACAATGTGTAATGGTGGAATATCTTCCCAAAACAATGTTCATCCTGGAATTAAACAAAAAGATGGAACATATTCTAATGCAAGAGTATTATCTATTTTAGAAATTATGAGATTAATGGGATTACCTGATAATTGGAATATTCCAAATTGGGCAAGTGAAAATTTTATAAGGCAAGTTATAGGAGAGGGTTTTCCTCCAAAATTTGTTGAAGCTCTTATTTCTACTATTCCATTTGAAATAAAAAATAAAACTGTTCAAAATAACATTCATAAAATACCAAGTAATATTCAAAGTAGGATATTAGAATTTGATTTCAAATTGGAGCAAAAATGAAAAGACTTGACGATATGGATTTTAATGAAGTATCTTTATTATACAAAAAACTTTTTGCTTCTATGCTTGATACAACCTGTTTTGATACTATAAAAAATAATTTTAATAATATTTATGACAAATATTTAGAACATTTCAATAATGGTTATCGTTCGAAATCAACTCTTGGAAGAAGTTCTTTACAATGGGGAAGAAATATTATATGGGGTTGGTTTATAGAAACTCTTTTAAGAGAAGTCTTATTAAAAAATAAAAATATTAAAACCGTTGATTTTGTAGGTGGTGATAGTAAACATAGATTTATTTATACAGCTGAAACAAAAATTATAACTATACAAGGTCAGAAAACAGTAGAACCTGATTTTATAGTTACACTTAAAAATGGCAAAACATTTTATATAGAATTAAAAACAGCTGCTAAAGAAATTTTTACAATAAAAAAAGGAAATATTGAACAATTATATAAAAGTAGTGCTTATAATGATAAAATAACTGTGATTTTAATGGTAGATTTGATAAATAAATTTTACTCTATACAAAATTTAAAATACTTTAATAATTTAAAACCGTTTGTTAATCAAAGAATGGAAGGGCAATTATGTTACCAATTTCCTAGTCCAAATACTCCAATTCCCGACATAATAAATGAAAATCTAGAACAATATTTAGATGAAACAATTTTTTTATTAGATATAATAAAAAAATTAAAAGCATTAAAAATTGCAGAAAGTGTAAACAATAAGGAACTTGTAAAAATAATAAAAAATAAAATGATGTTAGAAAAAAAAGAAGAAGATAAAAAGAAAAAAATTGAAGATTTTGATATTGAAATCAATAAAATAATAGAAAAATGTCCCAAAATAACAAAAATATCTTGGGAAGAAATATTTAATATTTTAGGTTTAAAATAAATTTAGTATTTTAAAGTATTAATTAAAAAAAACTAATAACTTATAATCAAACTAAACAAAATTCTGTGTTGTACTCAAGGTTGTGTGTTTCAAAGTTGTAGCCAAAATATTAAAGCCGCTATAATATAGTTTTAAGCAAAAAAAAAGCAACCTCTCGGTTGCTTTCTCAAAACTATATTTTGACTACTTAACATTAAACCATCTACCTTTAATTCTTCCTTCTTTCATAAATCCTTCATAATGTCTCATAATTAAATGAGATTCTATCTGCCCTATTGTATCTAATGCTACACCTACAACGATAAGCAAAGATGTTCCACCAAAGAAAAAAGGTGCTGACAATACTGATCTTAAATAATCTGGTAAAACTGCTATACATGCAACAAACAAAGCTCCGCCTAATGTAACCCTCTCTAAAACTTTTTGTATATAAGTTGCTGTTGGTTCACCAGGTCTAATTCCCGGCACAAAACCACCAGATTTTTTCATATTTTCTGCTAAATCTTTTGGATTAAAAGAAATTGAATTATAAAAATAACAGAAGAATATCACTAAAAAAGCATATACTGTATTATAAATCCATGAACTGCTATTGAACCAATCTGTAATTTTTCTTGATATAGGAAAGCCCCATACTGTCCAATCAGGAGCAAACTGTGCAATAGTGAGTGGTGCTGATAAAATTGATACTGCAAAAATAACTGCTATAACACCCGATTGATCAACTTTTATTGGTAAGAAAGAAGTAGAGCCACCATACATTCTTCTACCAACCATTCTTTTTGCATAGTTAATAGGAATTCTTCTTTGTGCTGTTTCAACCCAAACAACCAAAGTTAAAACTATTAAAACTAAAGACAACAAAAATATCGCCAATAATAAAGAAAGTTCTTCCATCTGTATAAGTTTTACAACACCTAAAGAAGCTGACGGTAACCTTTCAACAATACCAGCAAAAATGATTAAAGAAATACCATTACCTATTCCTCTTTCCGTTACTTGCTCTCCAAGCCACATAATAAGCACTGTCCCTGTTACAAGTGTAAATACTGTCATTACTATCCATGATGCTGTTGGATCTAAAACTATAGGCATACCACTTGGTGTAGGCATTTTTGTTATAGCCATTGTGAGTCCAAACGACTGTATTGCACCAAGTATAAGTGTTCCATATCTTGTAATTTGTGTGAGCTTTCTTCTTCCTTGCTCGCCTTCTTTTGCTAATCTATCTAAATAAGGAATAACATGGGCACCTTGCATTAAACTCATTATAATGGAAGCATTGATGTATGGCATAATACCCATTGAAAAAACTGACATTCTATTTAATGCCCCACCAGAAAACATATCTAAAAAACCTAACAACCCATTACTATTTGCTGCAAATAAACTTCTTACGGCTTCTGCATTAACTCCAGGAATAGGAATAGCTGCACCAATTCTGTAAGCTATAATTATCGCAAGTGTAAATAACACTTTATTTCTAAGTTGTGGTATCTTAAATATATCTGCAATTTTATTAAACATTTTTATTCCCTATATAAATATATTAAAATCAACTACTTTATATTTCTATAACCCTTCTATATTGTGCTGTCTTATTACTTATTATCTATTTCACTATTTTACAATCTCTGCCTTTCCACCAACTTTTTCAATTTTTTCTTTTGCTGTTTTTGAAAAAGCATTTGCTTTAACTACAAAATTTTTTTTAAGTTCACCATTTGAAAGGACCTTTATTAAACCTTTCTTTTTTATAATTCCTGCTTTTCTTAAACTTTCTGCTGTTATCTCTGTCCCATTTTCAAATTTAGATTCTATTGAACTTAAATTTACTATTTCATATCTTTCGCTAGAAATGCTATGCCCTCTTTTTGGAGTTCTCCTAACGATAGACATTTGCCCACCTTCAAAGTAAGACATCTTTCCATCACCAGATCTTGCTTTTTGTCCTTTATGCCCTCTACCTGATGTCTTTCCATGACCGGAACTTTCTCCTCTACCAACTATCGTTCTTCTATGCTTTGCACCTTTTGCAGGTGATAATGTATTAAGACCTATCATATTTCTGCAACCTCTTTATTTCTTAATTTAGCAACAGCTTCTTTTGTTCTTAATCCTTTCAAAGCCTCTATTGTTGCATAAACCACATTAAATTTGTTTGCTGTTCTCATAGATTTTGTAAGAATATCTGAAATTCCTACAGCTTCAAGTACAGCTCTTACAGGACCACCAGCAATAACACCTGTTCCAGGAACCGCAGGCTTTAACAAAACTTTCCCTGCCCCAGAAACACCAATTATTTCGTGAGGAATTGTTGTATTTTTTAAAGATACTGAAATCATATTTTTTTGAGCATAAGCACTTCCTTTCTTAATTGCAGCTTGAACTTCGTTTGCTTTTCCAAGTCCACATCCAATTTTACCCTTCCCATCACCAACAACAACCAAAGCATTAAAAGAAAATCTCTTTCCACCTTTAACAACTTTTGCAACTCTATTAACAGCTACCACGGTCTCATTTAAACCGCTCTCGTTCTCATTTTTATTTATTTTATTATCAGTCAACTTAGTTCCTCCCTTTCCACAATGACAGCCAATTGATTATATAAATTTACTAGTACGAAAGTACGAACTTAAAAATCAAGCCCACCTGCCCTTGCTTCATCAGCAAGTGCTTTTACTTTACCAGTATAAACTTTCCCTGCCCTATCAAAAACAACTTTTTTAACATTTTTTTCTATTGCTTTTTTAGCAATTAACTTTCCAACAGCCTTTGCTGCTTCAACTGTATCTGTTGTTTTTAATGTTCCTTTTATTTCTGCAGATAAAGTTGATGCTGCTACTAAAGTAAAACCTTTTGAATCATCTATTACCTGTGCATAAATATGTTTATGTCCACATTTAACAGCAAGTCTTGGCCTCTCTTGTGTTCCTTTAACTTTATTTCTTATTCTTGCTTTACGAAAACCTAACCTTATCCTTGAACTTTTCATTTACAATCCTCTATTATTTCTTAGAACCAGCTGCAGCTTTACCAGCTTTTCTAATAATCTTTTCACCAACATATCTTATCCCAAAACCTTTATACGGTTCAGGAGGTTTTACAGCTCTAACTTCTGCTGCAAAAGCTCCAACCTTTTGTTTATCTGCACCAGTGATTGTTAATGTAGGAATCTTATCTTTTGTCATACCAGAAACAACTTTTATTCCTTCAGGAATTTCCAATGTTACTGTGTGGGAATATCCTACTGTTAAAATGATATTTTTTCCACTTATAACAGATTTAAAACCTAAACCATTAAGTTCAAGTTCTTTTTTATATCCAGTAGTTACACCTTCAATCATATTACAGACAAGACCCCTCGTAAGACCCTGCTTTACATTCGCTTCCTTTGATTCTCTTTTCTGTTCTATAAGAATCTGTGATTTTTCAACTTTTACATCTATTTTCTCATCAATTACTTGTGAGAGCTTTCCATTAGCACTTGAAACTTCTAAAATTCCATTTTTAAATTCTACTTTAACCTTTTCAGGTATTGTTATTGGTTTTTTTCCTAAGCGACTCATTTCACGACCTCATATTTAAATTTTACCAAACATATCCTATTACTTCGCCACCGACTCCAGCTTTTTTTGCTTTTTTGCTTGACATCATTCCTTTTGATGTAGATATTATTGCTATTCCAAAACTACCAAGTACATTTTTTAATTCTTCAACTTTTTTATATATTCTTAAACTTGGTTTTGAACTTCTTTTTATTCCTTGAAGAATCGCTTTACCATCTAAACCATATTTCAAATAAACCCTTAACACTCCCTGTTTTTGATCTTCAATGTGTTTATAATTTGCTATATATCCTTCTTCTTTTAAAACTCTAGCAATTTCAGTTTTTACTTTTGAAGATGGAATATCAACTTTTTCATGAAGTTTTGCATTAGCATTCCTTATTCTAACAAACATATCTGATATAGGATCTGTAATCATTACACCTAACCTCTTTTTTAATTTAGAATTATCAAACTACTCTTACCAACTTGATTTTAAAACACCCGGTATTTCACCATTGTGTGCAAGTTTACGAAAGCATATTCTGCATAGACCAAAATCTCTGTAGTAGCCCCTAGGCCTTCCGCACAGGCGACATCTATTCCTGAACCTAGTTGCAAACTTTTGAGGTTTGCGCATCTTTGCTTCTGCTGATGTTGTTGCCATAAAAACCTCTATTTTTTTAAATTTATATTTTCATTGCTTTTATATTTTGTAATGTTTTTAATCAAACAAACTTTATTATAACTATTTCTTCAATTAAAATTTTTCAACAAATATTTTTAACTAAAAAACTAATAGAACTTACTTACTTTCTTTTCTTAAAAGGCATACCTAATAATTCTAACAATGCTTTTGAATGTTTATCTTCTTTTGCTGTCGTTACAATTGTGATATTCATTCCTCTCGGTTTATCAGACTTTTCTATATTAACCTCAGGAAATATATATTGTTCTGTTAGACCAATATTAAAATTTCCTCTTCCATCAAATTTATTAGGTTCAATACCTCTAAAATCTCTAATCCTTGGCATCGCAATGTTCATAAGTCTATCTAAGAACTCAAACATCATCGCCCCTCTAAGAGTAACTTTTATACCTATTGGCATCCCTTCTCTAATTTTAAAGTTTGAAACTGATGCCTTTGCCCTGCATACTAAAGGCTTTTGACCAGTTATTGCTGCAAGTTCTGCAGATGCAGTCTCTAAAACTTTTGCATTTTCTTTTGCCTCTGATAGCCCAATATTAACAACTATTTTTGAAAGTTTTGGAACCTCATTAGCATTCTTAAAGCCAAACTCTTTTTCTAGAGCAGGTATTACATTTCTTACATATAATTCTTTTAATCTAGGAACTTGATTCATATTTATATTTCCTTATAACTAAACTATTATTTCTCCACACTTTCTACAAACTCTAACTTTTTTTCCATCCGACAATCTATCAAATTTTGGTCTATTTGGTTTTCCACATTTTGGACACACCAACATAACATTAGAGATTGATATAGGTGCCTCTTTCTCTTTTATTCCACCTGGTTCTCTTTGTGTAGGTTTTGTATGCCTTTTAACAAAGTTAATTTTAGAAACGATAACCCTATTGGTTTCTTCAAAAACCTTTAAAATTTCGCCCTCTTTACCTTTGTCTTTACCTGCTAAAACTACAACTTTATCTTTTTTCTTAATATTAAGCATATTTATATCCCATTAAACTTAATTATATTACTTCCGGTGCAAGAGAAATTATCTTAAGATAATTTGCTTCTCTTAACTCCCTTGCAATAGGTCCAAATATACGAGTAC
Source organism: uncultured Elusimicrobia bacterium (assembly GCA_947168325.1). GTDB lineage: Bacteria > Elusimicrobiota > Endomicrobiia > Endomicrobiales > Endomicrobiaceae > Ruminimicrobiellum. The sequence continues at coordinate 7,723 of CAMVLN010000028.1, forward strand.
CTTTTGGTTCACCTTCGTCGTTGATAATTACCGCTGCATTATCATCAAATCTAATATATGTTCCATCTTCTCTTCTATATTCTTTTGCTGTTCTTACTATAACAACCTTAACAACATCGCCTTTTTTAATGTTGCCATGCGGTATAGCATCTTGAACAGAAGCCATAACAACATCTCCTAGCCCAGCATATCTTCTCTTAAAACCTTTCATAACTCTGAAGCATCTTACTTTTTTTGCTCCCGAATTATCTGCTACATTTAAAATTGTTCTTTCTTGAATCATTATCTTTTCCTTATGCTTTGTTTACAACTGCTGTCAAAATCCACCTTTTTGTTTTTGACATAGGTCTTGATTCCATTATAGATACTAAATCACCCATTTTTGATTCATTCTTTTCATCATGAACAGAAAATTTTGATTTAACTCTAATTATTCTGCCATACAATGGATGTTTAATCGTTCTCTCAACAGCAACAATTCTTGTTTTAGAAGATTTGTCGCTAACTACTATTCCTTGCATTACTTTTCTTTTTCCTCTTGCTTCCATTGTTCCTTCCTATTAGGATTAATTACCTTTTTTTTGCTCAGCAAGAAGTGTTTTAATTCTTGCTATATTTTTTCTCATCTCTCTAATTTCTAGAGGATTTTTCACTGTTGCTGTTGAATTTCTAAACTTTAATTTAAAATATTTATCTTCTAATTCAGTTAGCTTAGCATTCAATTCAACCGATGACATACTTTTTATTTCTTGCCAATTTTTCTGTTTCATCTTTATCTTCCATTATTATATTTCTTGCCTTACTAAAATTTTACAATGAATTGGAAGCTTATCTGAAGCAAGTTTCAATGCTGCTCTAGCATCCGCTTCAGGAATACCCTCCATTTCAAACATCACTCTGCCAGGCTTAACCACTGCTACCCAAAATGCTGGATCACCTTTTCCTTTACCCATTCTTGTTTCAGCTGGCTTCTTTGTAATAGCTTTATCCGGAAAAACTCTTATCCAAATTTTACCACCCTTTTTTGTATATTTAGTTAAAGCTATACGAGCTGCTTCTATTTGATTACTATTCAACCACACTGGCTCAAGAGCCTGAAGTCCGAAAGTACCAAAAGAAAGAGTAGTTCCACCTTTTGAATACCCTTTCATTCTTCCCCTTTGAGTCTTTCTATATTTTACTCTCTTTGGCATCAACATATATTTTGTCCTTCCTTACTTATTATCTTGAGCAACCTGTGTTGCACCACCTAATTCATCAACATTTTCAACGAGTTTAGCTTCTTCTAAAAGTTCTTTCGCTGTTTTTTGAAAATGTTCTTTTTTAAATATCCACACCTTTATTCCAATTTTTCCCATTGTTGTATTTGCTTCCGAAAAGCCATAATCAATTTCTGCTCTAAATGTTTGAAGAGGAACTCTTCCTTCTTTCAACCATTCTGTTCTAGCAATTTCTGCACCACCCAATCTACCAGAACACATAACCTTTATACCTTGTGCACCTGCCATCATTGCCTTTTCAATAACTTTCTTCATTGCTCTTCTAAAAGCAACTTGTTTTTCTAATTGATAAGCAATGCCATCAGCTGCGAGTTGAGCATCAACTTCTGCTCTCTTAATTTCCATAACATTAACGAAAGCCTTCCTTCCCGTCATTTGCTCAACTTCTAATCTAATATTTTCTATACCTTGTCCACCTTTACCAATAACGATACCAGGCCTTGCTGTATAGATATTCACTCTGATATATTTTCCTGCCCTTTCAAGTCCAATTTTAGAAACAGAAGCCATTTTCAATTTATCCTTCAAAAAAACTCTTATTCTAAAATCTTCCTCTATAAAGTCAGGCATTTCTTTTAGGTTAAACCACTTAGAATCCCAATCCTTAATATAGCCTACTCTAACACTCTTAGGATGAACTTTATGACCCATAACTACCTTACCTTTTTACAAAATTATTTTTCTACAGATTCTTTCTTATCTGCTTTTTTCTCTATTTTCTTTTCTGCCTTTTTAACAGTTTTTTTGTTTTTTACAGAAACTCCTGCTTTTTCTGTTGCCGTAGTTTCTAAAACACCAGAAACCTTCGCTACAACTCTCTTCTTTCTTTTCTCTGCCACAACACCTTCATCTGTAATAATGACTGTCAAATGAGATGTTTTTCTTTTATATCCTAAACCTCTGCCCATAGGACCTGGTCTCATTCTCTTCAAAGTCGGACCTTGCCCTACCCAAGCCTCTTTTACCTTGAGTCCAGAAAAGTCTTTTAACCTACCTGCATTTGCCACTGCACTTTTTAAAACTTTTTCTACAAGTTCAGTTGCATTTTTAGGTAAAAAAGAAAGAATTTCAAATGCTTTATCAACTCTTTGATTTCTTATAACAGTTAAAACTTGATTAACTTTCCTAGGAGCATATCTTACAAATCTTGCTATTGCTCTTGCTTCCATCATTTTATCCTTTGCTTTTTTTAATTCTTCTTCCAAAATCATTAATCATATTATGTTAATGATGTTTCTTGCTTTGTCATTCCACCGTGACCTTTAAAAATCCTAGTAGGAGCGAATTCACCAAGTTTATGACCAACCATTTGTTCCGATATAAAAATCGGAAGGAACTTCTTACCATTATGTATAGCTAGTGTATGACCTACAAACTCTGGAGTAATAATAGAACTTCTTGCCCAAGTTTTTATAATTTTTTTTTCACCAGATTTATTTAAAGCTTCCATCTTTTTTAAAAGCTTTGCATCTACATAAGGTCCTTTTTTAATTGACCTACTCATTTCTCAAACTCCCGTTGCTAAAATTACTTAGCTTTGTTTCTGTGACTTACTATCATCCAATCCCAAACTTTCCTTGGTCTTGTTTTGAAACCCTTTGCTGGTTGATTCCATGGACTACGGGGTTGATTGTTGCCTTTTGATCTACCCCTACCACCACCGTGCGGATGGTCAACTGAGTTCATGGCAGTACCGCGTACATGAGGCTTCTTACCAAAGTGGCGATGTCTTCCAGCTGAACCTATCGATATATTTTCATGTTCAATATTTCCAACTTGTCCCACTGTTGCATAACACCTAACTAGAATTAGTCTTATTTCTCCAGAAGGCATCCTTACATGAGCATATTCATCTTCCTTTGCGAGTAACTGTGCAGAAGAACCAGCCGTTCTTACAAGCTGTGCTCCTTTTCCTGGAACTAATTCTAAATTATGAATAAAAGTACCCACTGGCATTGCTGAAAGAGGAAGTGCATTACCTTCTTTTATCTCGGCATTCGGTCCGGACATTATAATATCTCCCACTTTCAAACCCTTAGGTTGTATTATGTATCTTTTTTCTCCATCTTCATACTGAACTAAAGCAATTCTACTAGTTCTATTTGGATCGTATTCAATTGAAATAACTTTTGCAGGCACATTGATTTTATCTCTTTTAAAATCAATAATTCTGTAATATCTTTTATGTTCACCACCTCTAAATCTTACCATTACCTGACCAGTATTATTTCTTCCACCTGTCTTTTTAGCAGGTATAATTAATGATTTTTCGGGTTTATTTGTCGTTATTTCAGAAAAATCTTCAACTGTAATAAATCTTCTTACAGGAGTGTACGGCTTAAATGTTTTTATTGACATAATATTTTCCTTTTTATCGGGCAAAACTACTCAATAACGAATATTCATATTTTTATTTGAGCAGCCTCTCTCAATTTATTTACTCTTTTTTATTTTTATAAAGAACCTATAAGAGATAACCCATATTTTTACTTATAGCTCAAGCTTCTTCAATTGTTATTTCTTGACCATCTTTAAGCTTTACTATTGCTTTCTTCCAGTCACTTTTTGAACCTTCATACATTCCCATTCTCTTTGCTTTACCATTGAAAATTGCTGTATGTACACTTACTACTTTTACATTAAACATTTCCTCTACTGCTTGTTTTATTTGATACTTATTGGCATCTTTATCAACAACAAAAATATATTTTCCTTCTTTTTCTTTAGCAACAGAGGCTTTTTCTGTTACAAGTGGCTTTTTAATAATATTTCTTATATTCATTTTACTCTCTCTTATGCTTGCTTTTCTTTTATACTATCAATTGCTTCAGGTGTTGTAATAATCTTGTCTGCCCACAAAACCTGATAAGCATTTAAATTTGCAATCTGTTCTACAAAAACATTTGCTATATTCCTTGATGCAACTTTTACAACTTCATCTTTTTTGGGAAGAGCTATTATAACTTTCCTTCCATCTACTTTTAAATTCTTTAAAAGCATTGCTATATTTTTTGTTTTCGCTTCTTTAATTTTAATTAAGTCAACCAAAACCAAATTATTTTCATTTACCAAATTAGCAAATGCCATGCTTAAAGCAAGTTTCCTTTTTTGTTTTGATATTTTTTGGTAGTAATCTCTTGGTTTAGGACCAAATATTATACCACCTTTTCTCCAAAGTGGTGAATTTCTTTGCCCTGCTCTTGCATTACCTGTTCCTTTTTGTTTCCACGGTTTCGCACCAGAAAAAGAAGTTTCTCCTCTTGTCTTTGTAGCATGAGTTCCTGCTCTTAAATTTGCAAGATAACCAGTTGTTATTTCATGAAGAAGAGCTGTTTTTATTTCAGTACTAAAAAATGTTGGAAGTTCATATCTCCCTTTTTCTTTACCATCAACGGTATAAACTATTGTATCCATTATCTTCTTGTCCTATTACTATTTTTTATTTTTTCTTTGCTACTTTTTTTTCTTCTACTTTAACAACAGGTATTTTTTTTATTGTATTATTTATAACAAGTGTACCCGTTTTTACAGAAGGGACTGCTCCTCTAACCATAAGGACATTTTTTTCTAAATCAACACCCACAACAAGCAACTTTTGTATTGTAACATATTCTTGTCCTAAATGTCCAGACATTCTTAAACCTTTCAACAACTTTTGTGGACCTTGTGCACCTGACGAACCTCTTGCCCTCATTCTATCAGATTGCCCCCTCGTTCTAGGTTGCATACCAAAATTATGTCTTTTTATAACACCAGCATAACCCTTACCTTTTGTAAGACCACAAACATCAACATAGTCTCCAGCTTTAAATATATCAGTTTTTATTTCTTGACCTAATGTTAAACCAGAAACATCATCTAATCTAAACTCTCTTAAAATTTTTTTAGGAGCTATATTATTTTTTTTAAAATGCCCCAATTGAGCTTTTGTCAATTTTTTTTCCGCAACATCTTTAAAACCTAATTGAACAGCATTATACCCATCTTTTTCAATAGTTTTTATAGCCGTAACCACACATGGCCCTGCCTCTATTAGTGTTACTGGTACAAGCCTGCCTTTTTCATCAAAAACCTGTGTCATTCCTATTTTTGAACCAATTATTGACTTTAACATATTTTCTCTCTAATTTTTTAATTTGTTGTAGTTTTACGAAAACATGTACTACCATACAAAAAACAAGTAGCACCTTTAAAACTATATTAATTCATCCTTTCTTACTCACATTTTATATTATAAAAAGTTTTTATACTCCATACTTCCATCACACTCGTTCTATAATTTTGCAAAAAAAATTACATTTTTATTTCAACATCTACCCCTGCAGGAAGATCTAATTTCATTAGTTCTTCTACTGTATTTCCTGATGGCTCACAAATATCCACTAATCTTTTATGAATTCTCATTTCAAATTGCTCTCTAGACTTTTTATCAGTATGGACAGATCTATTAACTGTATATTTCTTTATATTTGTAGGAAGAAGCATCGGACCAACAATTGCTGCTCCCGTCCTTCTTGCTGTTTCTACAATTTTTTTTAAAGAATCATCTAACATTTTACAATCATAAGAACGAAGCTTTATTCTTATTCTATCAGTTTTATTTACTTCTACTTTTTCATTTGACATATTGTTTTCCCATATTTTATTTTGGAGATATAGATATATAAAAAATATACTATATTTACAAACCTAAATTTAAACTACACTACCATTTATAAACTCGTTGTTTCTATACTCTATACCTCTTTTTTCTCCATACATCAAAAAACTTGCTTTATAAATTTTTATTCAATAATCTTAGTAACAACACCTGAACCAA
>CAMVLN010000029.1 GCA_947168325.1 uncultured Elusimicrobia bacterium
AATTACCTGGTATTTCACCGATACTGTCATATATAAATCTTGATATTGCTATAGCCAACTGATACTTTACCATCTCTTCTGTTGTTTCATAATTTTTATTAGATTCTTTAACAAAAGCATTTATTCTTTCATTTTTATTAAAATATTCATCTAATAGTATTCTAAATACTAAATAATGATTTTCTGATGCAATATATTCTATGTTAGAAGCTTCATCGTCAGAATAGCTCATTTTTAAATCTTTTAACATCAAAAATATATTTATCATTTTTTCTTTTATTGCTTGTTTAATTTCTTCAGAAAAAGCCTCTTTATTAACACTGTCCATATGTGTAAGCAAAGAATTGAAGACTTGTATATCATATTTCTCAATTTCCTTTATTTTATTTTTAATTTCATCTTTAATTTTGTCAGGAATATTCAACTTACTTGTTTGAAATATCCATTGAAATCTATGTTCTTCAATATCTTCTTCTTTCTCACTATCTAATTTTCTTTTTAAATCTTGAAGATTATCTTCTGCTTTTATAATATTATCTAAATTGTAATCAATTATTACTAATTGGGTAATCTTCTCCAATATTTTTGATACTTTGTTCTTTCTTCCTGTAATAGTAGAAAAAAAGTCATCAACTATTTTTTCATGTGATAACAAAAAATCTTTTATTTTTTGATTATCTTTAAGATTAGGATGAGAGGCATATATTGTTGATATTTTTAATCTTTTTATTTCTAAACTTAACTTATTAGAAAAATCTTCTTTACTCTTTGCATCTTTAAAAACATCATATAAATTACAACCATTTTTTACTACTTTGATAAACTCTTCAATCGTATAGTGCTTTTCTTCACCTGTTTCATTAAAAAAAATATCAAGTATTTTTTCATGTGATGACAAAAAATCTTTTATCTTTGTTTGATCTTCAGAATTAGAAAACTTTTTATATATTTTCTCTATTTGTACTTCATTAACGATATTTCTATAATTAGATTTTATTTTTAAATTTAAATCTTCAATACTATTTACATCCTCAAAAATAACAGTTACATCACATCCTTTATAAACCAGTAAGTCAATATATAGCAGTATATTTTGATTTTTTTTTATACTAATGTATTTTATATCATCTTTATCAAAAAAACTATTAAGTATTTCTTCATGTGCTGATAAAAAATCTTTTACTATTTTATTATCTTTAAGATTAGAATACTCTTTACCTATTTCTTCTATTCTTTCTTTCTTGAGATATTTTTTTATCTCTTCATATATTCTTGACTTTAAAATTTCAATACTACTAAAATCATCTTTTATATCTTTAAAGATATTATCTAGAACATAACCTTTTCTAGATAACAATTCAATATAATTAATTATTTCTTTGTTATGTGAGATACTAAAATATCTTTCTTTTTTAAAATCTTTATAGAAAAAACTGTTAAGTATTTCTTGATGCGATGACAAAAAATCTTCTATTGTTTGCCGATTTTTAGTATTAAATGAATAAAAATATTCTGATAATATTGTTTTTATTCTTCGTTTATTTGAACTGTCTTCCGCTTCTTTTATTATATTCTTTAATTCGTCAATATTTTCTAAATCTACTTTTCCATTACAAATATTATATATTAAGTCTTCATAATCAAAATATTCTTTTGTCAAATCTGATATTTCTTTCAATTTGTTATAATTAGATACTTTTTCAAAATATTCTTTTGTTAAATCTATTATTTCTTTAAATTTATTATACTGTGGATAATACTTTGGATATTTTTTGAAAAATTCTAAATCTTTCACTAAGTTTTCCACACAATCTAGTAAATTTATAATTTTGTTATCAAGTTCATCTGCTATAAGAGCATCTAAAAAATCTTTGTTATTGTTTGACAAATATTCAAAAATTTTAGGATATCTTTTTTTTATATTATCTTTTCTATTATTCTCCCCTTCACCAAAAATTGTTAACAATGGAAGGGTAGTTGCACCTCCTCTTACTCTTTTGTTATGTATATAGTGTAAAACTACTGTTGTTATAACTGAAACTAAATTCAATAACAGCATTACAAACCGTAATACTTTTAAAGACGAGATTAAATACGGTACTACCAATGTTGTAGCAACCATAAGTAAAAGACTTACTAACATTATAGGCAATGATGCTTGAAGTATCCTTTTATGGTATCCTTCCTTTGTCTCTCCTTCAGCAGGTTTATGCAAAAATACAAATATTACCTGCATTACTATAAACACTGCCAATCCTATTAGTCCCATTACCCATACAGGTAATCCTATTACCCCTATTATACTCAACATAGACATTGCCATTGTTGCCATTGATGGTAATATCCTAAATACTCCCTCTTCCCAAATGTGTGCTTTCTTATACCAAAAACTGTTAGGGTCATGAGATATCGAAAGCTCTTGAACCCCTGATGGAAGGTATGCTTCGGTTCTTTCTTTACAAATAAATACTTCTTTGTTTTTCTTAAATACACTATTATCACCGTTTCTATAATATTCTTTTTTTATATTATTTTCCTTTATAGGAAATTTGTCTTCTAAATATTTTGTTAATTCATTTATTTGTTGTTTTTCGTTGTTAAAATAACTAAATAATGTAAGGTCTGAAAATTTAGAATTTGCTTGCATCTGTGCTAGATCATATAATGTCAATTTTTCTATAGTTTTATTTCCTGTTTGTTTTAAATATTCTTCTATACTGTTATTAATAGATGAAGTATTCGTTTCTGAAAATGTTATTTTATTGTCGACTCCCGATGAAGTTATTATTGTAGGAAAAGTTGTTACATTTAGTTCTTTAAGTTTATTATATAAGTTTTTAGCAAAAAAATATGAGTGACAAGAATTTAGCATTATTGTTATGTTTCTTAAATCTACTTTTTTATCAGCTACTTCTTTTAGTGCTGTTGCTAATTCATTCAAATGAATATTATGCACATAATAATTATTTCCGTGTGCATTAATGTAGAATAATGCTTTTTCATTATTAATTTGTTTAAAATTTTTTATCTCATATAACCATTTCTGTTTATCAGTTGAGTTAAATATCTTTAATTTTCCATTTTTTTCTTCGTCAGTTGTATTTCTCCCATCAATCTTGTTTAATATTTTTTCTAAATTTTTTATACGAATAATGTCAGTATATAGCCAAAAAACTTTTGTGTTAACATCTATTAATGTAATACTTTTTGCCTCCTCTAAATTTTCTAAATATTGGTCCACACATATCTTAATAATTTCATCCATGATGTTTTTTTCACAAGCATAAAATACAAGGCCTGCTTTATAATTAATAAATCTAGCTATTGCTAGAGCTGAATAATATTTTACGAGTTCCTTATCTGCTTTATACTTTTTGTTAGCTTCTTGAGCAAAATTTTCTATTTTGCTATTAAAATATTCGTTTAATAATATGTCAAATGAAAGAAATAAGTCGTAATGATCAATTCTTGATATGAATTTTTTGTTTAATTTATTGAAAACTTCAAATATTTTTTTTTGTTTTTGTTGTTTACTACCTTCATCAAGTCTTTGGTCATTTAAAACATTTCGTTGTATATCCGACAATATAATACTAAACTCTTTCTTCTGTTCCCCATAAAGCAAATAATGAATAAGTACTGAAACTATCATAATAATAAAAAACGAAACAAAAACTACTATTAATTCTGTAGTAGTTATGTATAGGAGCATTTTTATTCCTGAAACACAAAAGAACCAAATATTCACAATTATGTATGGTAACGACAAAATCAATGTAGGTAAAAACAAAAACTTAAAATAATGTTTTAACATATTTTTAAAACTTTCTTTGACTTTCTCATTTTTCTTATCTTTTTGAGCTTTCCATTGTGCTATCGCATGGGAAAATATAAACAATACTTGCATTGCAAGAAATACTGCAGGTCCAATTAATCCTGCAGTCAATACTGAAAGTCCTATTATCCCTTTCACACTTAACATTACCAGTACAAATACTAATATTGCTGGTATTGCTCTAAATACTAGCTCTTCCCAGATAAATGATATCTTGTCTAAAAACCGAAAAAACTTATTATTGTATCTCAATGGATAAAATATAGAAGCTTTTTTATTTGTTTCTTTACTATTTACTATATTATTCTCTTGATTGGTTCCTTTAGAACTTCCAGAAATATTATTTTTGTAAGAATTGCCTAAACCTTTAGTTTCTTCTACTTTCCCATCTTTCTTTTTTTGTGCTTCAAGCAATGCTTTCTGTAAGCTTGCTGCCATCCTTGAATATATTTCAGGTTTTATTCCTTCTATTTCTTTCCATCTATAATTAGAACTTTCTATCTCATATATCACACCTTCACTAAAATTTATTCCCATATATACCAAATTCTCTGCTAACTTTAGCATTATTTCTTCTACTGTCTCGTTATCCGGAATTATTAGCTCTTGTAATCCTTTTTTTGGCAATATCTTAATTAATTTGTCTACTGCTACTTTTATTGCTCCTTTTATTTTCTTTTTTTCTTCTTGTTTTATCTCTCTTTCTTTTATTGCCTCTATTTCCTTTTTTAATTCTTCTATATCTACTTTATCACCAAATATTTTTCTTAAATCTTCTAATATATTTTTATTTTCTTTTGATAAATCCTTTATTACTGACAATATTAGCTTTCTCTTATCTGTATCTGCTATGCTAGACATCACTGTGTATGCCAATGCTTGATATTGTATCTGTTTGCTTTGTTCTTCTATTACTTCTTTGTATTTCTTCGTTGCTCCTTCTACTTCTGCATATATAGATGGGGTTATTACTATTGTGTTTACTTTCTCTTTTGCTAATAGCTCCTCTAATGAGCCACTATGAAATCCTCCTGTTATTGCTACTATCACCTCTTTTGAACTTTTTAATATCTCTTCTTCCTGCCTTGCTCCCTCTTCCTCTATTACACACGGCTCTATCCCTGTTAACATTTTCCCTACAAATATATCATTCCTTCTTTCGTTTATCCTGTAATATTTGTTCAACTCTTTGAAATCTTCTGCTACCTCTTCTATCCTATTTACTGCTGCATATTTACCATATATCTCTTCAAACTTCTTATACCCTTTTTCATAATATTGCCAATCTGCTTCCGTTAGCTTATACCCTAAATATTCTTTAAAATATTTATTGAAATCTGATATATATGTTATCTCATATTCTTCTTTGTTATATGACAATGCCCATCTTACTCGTTCTATCAGCTCCCTCTCTTCATGCACTAAATCTATTGGATTTATCTCTTTATTTATCCTATTTGCTTCTAAAAAACTCTTTAATTGTTTATATCTGCCTTCTAAATTTATATTCGCTTTCTCACTCAATCTCAATGCTAAATCTACTACTTTTTGGCTATCCCTTAAATTGTCTGTCTCTTCTAACATCTTCTTATACACACCATACGGCACCCTATTTTTCATCTCTACCATTAACATTTGCAGTTGTGCTGTCACTTCTTGCATATTCATATTCTTGACATTACTCGTTAATGCCACATACTTTGCTATATTAGGATAGTTCTCTATCTTTATTGATGTTATATTGTTATATCTTTGCGGTTTTTTATTTATTTCTTTTACATATTTTAATACCTGCCTATAAAACCTCTTCGTGTCTATCTTACCTAACAAATATTGCTCATAACTACTACTAAACCTTTTATTCCTTACATTTACATATCTCTTCTCCAATAACCCTATCTCTTTATCTATATTCTTCGTTACATCTTTATACTTCTCTTGTTTGCCTATTATCCATGACAATCTCTTTAAATTATCTTTATGTATTCTCTCTTCATCTAACCCTTTTAACTCTACTTCTCTTCCTTTACTTGTTAATTTATAATACTCACTCCCTGTTAATATCCCTTCTTCCAATAACTTCTCTATTACTTCTTCCTTTATCTTTTCATCTCTTATTGTTCCTATCCATCCTGTATCTATTTCCCCGTAGCCTCCTTCTACATACACCTTCTTCACTTTATATCTCTTAGACAACTCCCCTATTATATTTGATATATTCTTCTGTGTTTGCGGGTGACAATGCAAATCTTGTATGTTTACTACCGTTACATCGCTCTTTACATCTTTACTCGCTGTTACCTTCCCACTCTCTATATCTATAACACTTTTTGCCTTATTGAATACATCCTTGTATTTCTTGCTATCATTTACTTGTGCAGGCAATGCATACAAGTTAGACCCTATTGTAGATATTATAAAACTTACTAATGTTATTACTGCTATCAACTTTATCTTATTCAACTTCCATCCTATAACTCCTTTCATCTTACCTTTCATCTTTTCCTTTATCCCTTCCACTCCCTTTATTGCCTCCATAATCCCTCCATCCTATATTCCTTATATACTATCCTTTTTTCCCTTTATTCTTACTTCCCTAAATAATATCTTTTTCTTTTTATCTTCCATACATATTACATCACTATCACCAATAAAAAAAAGCATATAGCTATTTTATATGCTATATGCCTCTTTCTTTATATATGCTTTGTTGTTCCTTTTCCAAAATATAAACAATAATCCTAAATATTTTAATATATATAAATATATATACCCAAAAAAGAACAATGGCAATCTTGTTTTATCTTTGCTCAACTTTATACTCTCTTTTTCCATTGCCAGCAAAAATGCTGTCAATACACATCTGCCTATCTCTTCTCTAACTATATTCGCTACTTTTGAAACCATTTTCTCTCGCTTCTGCCTCACTGGAATTCTTCCTATTTCTTTTACATCTCTTACTATTATATCGCTAATATTTAATACCACCCCTTTCATCTTTTGTATTAAATCATACTGTATTTTAATTATATCTGTCTTTATACCTAAATTCGTTGTCTCTTCCAACACAAAACCACAAACTCTAAACCATTTCCCAATTATTACTGGCAAATCTACACAACTAAAAAATATACATATTAATAAAAAATATGTAATAACCTTTCTCATGCCCTTTAAGTATAGCTCATATATCTTTTTTTGTAAAGGCTTCTTTTACAACTTTTTCTATTTTTTTACTGCTATTTCATAAAAATTTTACTTTTTCCTAATCTTATCACTACCTTCCTTTTTTCTTCAACTTCTTTTTAAAGCCTGTTTTAAAGCTTGTCTGTGTTGTATTGAAAAACAGAAAAATATCTTTATTTTTTTATTTTTCTCTTTATGTGCTTTTTCTTAATATTTTACAAAATAGTATCAAAATGCTTTTTATCTTTGTTTTCAATAACTTGTTACTATTAACAACAAAGAAAGCACATAGCTTTACTTACATGCTATATGCCTCTTTTTTATAAAAATTCCACTTTTATTATTTTGTAGGTGTAGATATCGGTGTTTGTGAACTTTGGTTGACTTTGTCTATATCAAAAGTTTTAATAATTTTTATATCTGCTTCTTTCACCAAAGTTGTGATAGACTGTTGAATGATACTTTCTGCTCTTTTTGTATTTATGTAACTTTCAATATCTTTTTCAAATGATTCATAAGTAAATTTTTGACCTGCAACTTTTTCAATAACATTCATAATAAAATATCCTTGAGCTGCATTTTCTGTAGCATTATTTTTAAACATCTCAAACACATTACTTACTTCACCGACTTTTAATCTAAATGCTTTAGACGATAATTCTACAGGTTGCATACCTTCAACCATTACCATTTGTGAAAAATAAATTTTAGCATCTTTTTGTTGAGAATACTTTTTTGCAACATCAGCAAAATTAGATTTATCTTTAATTTCTTTTCTTATAGAATTAGCTATTTGTTTTCTTTGTGCTAATTCATTACTTGTCATTTTTTTATCTGCATAAACTAATATTAAATCAAATTTTGATTTTGGTGCAAGTGCAGGTTTTAGTCTTGTTGCAACAACAGCAGCTTCTTCGTATCTACCAGGAATTTTCTTCAACTCCTCTACTTTCTTTTTGTTATTGTTATAGATTGCTGCTACATTATTAAAAAAAGTTTTTGTGTCTTCCTTACTTACAGGTTTTAAGTTTGAAGAAATAAGACCTCTTCTATATTTTTCAATTATAATATCGTCAGCTACATTTTCTAAATATTTAGCTTTTGTTAAATTCTGTGCTTTTATAGCATCTTCAAAAGCCTTCTCTTGCTCATCTTGATCTAACTGTTTTCCATCAGTACCTACTTTAAATTGTTCTTTTACTTTTGATACTACAGCATCTATTTCTTCTTTAGTCGCTTCTATTTTAGATTTTTTTGCTTGTTGCAAAAAAACTTCTTTAATTATCATATCTTGAAGAACTCTTTTACCTAAAATATCTTGTGCATATGGTTGCTGCATAACTTTAGGATTTTGATTTTGAACTAATGTAATAGTTCTACTTAATGTATTATCAAAATCTTGTGAAGATATTTCTACTCCATTTACTGTAGCAACAGGGACATTTTTTATTGTATCAATAGAATTACTTTGATTCTTTGCACAACTAGTAATTACAAAACTTATAAATAATACTGCAAAACCAATCAAGTGCTTCATAATGCTTTTACCTACCTTATTTATTTTTCTTATTATTATATAAAAATTAAATATTTTCATCAAAACACTGTTTCTTTAACAAATCATATATGATAAACAACTAAATATCATTCAAAACATCAATAAATTTGTTATTGTTTATTCATCCGCATTTTTTGTTTCTTGTTCTTGTTCTGGTTCAATTTGTTTATTTCCTTCTTCATTTTCATCTACAACAACCGTTGCAACTGAAGCTACCTTATCCCCTTCTTCAAGTCTTACAAGCCTAACACCTTGTGTATTTCTACCTATTATAGAAATCTTGTCAACTTTACTTCTGATTGTTATACCATGCTCTGTAATAAGCATTATCTGCCCTTCGTTAGCTTTTCCGATATAAATTACATTTCCATTCCTTTGAGATGTCTGCATATTTATAACACCTTTGCCACCTCTTTTTTGTAATCTATATTTACCAACTTCTGTTCTTTTTCCATATCCATTTTCAGCTACAGATACAAATATATCTTCTGGTGAAAATACCTCCATACCTATAACTTCATCATCTTTTTCAAGTGTTATACCTTTTACACCTTGCCCTGATCTACCTATTGCTCTAACTTCTTGTTCCTTAAATCTTATAGCTATACCTTTCTTTGTAGCAATAATTACTTCAGGGTTTTTATCTATTTTTTTAACATCCATCAATATATCGCCATCTTCAAGTTTTATTGCTATAATACCACCTTTTCTCGGATTAGAGAATTCTGATAATGCGATTTTTTTAATAGTACCTTTTCTTGTACACATCAATAAATATTCATCTTTTATATCTTTAGGATTAAAACTTCTTATTGGAATTGAAGCTGTAATTTTTTCGTCCGGACTTGAAAGTTGCAAAATATTAACAATTGCTTTACCTTTAGATGTTCTTGTCCCTTCAGGAATTTCATATACTCTAGACCAATACAATCTCCCCCTTGTAGTAAATGATAACAAGTAAGCATGTGTTGAAGTAATAAACATTTTGGCAATAAAGTCATCTTCTTTCGTTGTCATTGCTGTAACACCTCTACCACCTCTTGCTTGAACTCTGTATGTATTTATAGGAATTCTTTTTATATATCCAGCATTCGATGCTGTAACAACAACTTCTTCTTCTTGAATTAAATCTTCAATATTGAAATCTTGAGCATCTGCTGTAAGTTCTGTTCTTCTTTTGTCGCCATATTTTTCTTTAAGCTCTTTTAATTCATCTTTTATTAAATTTAAAACTTTTTTTGGATCTTCTAAAATAGATTTCAATTTTTCTATTGTTTTAATTATTTCTATATATTCATCATCTATTTTTTTCCTTTCAAGGCCTGTCAATTGTTGCAGTTTCATATCTAAAATTGCTTGTGCTTGAATTTTTGATAATCTGAATTTTTCCATTAAATTAAGCCTTGCTGTATCAGTATCTGGAGCTTGTCTGATTGTTTTTACAACTGCATCTAGATTATCAATTGCAATCTTTAACCCTTCTAATATATGTGCTCTTGCTTGTGCTTTCTTAAGTTCAAATTTTGTTCTTCTAATAACAACAACTTTTCTATGCTCTACATAATGATAAAGCATTTCTTTAATATTTAAAACTTTTGGTTTATTATTTACAAGTGCAAGCATAATAACACCAAAGCTTGTTTGCATCTGTGTATGTTTAAACAACTGATTTAAAACTACTTGAGCATTCGCATCTCTTTTTAATTCTATAACAACCCTCATACCGTGTCTATCTGATTCATCTCTTAAATCTGATATGCCATCTATTTTTTTATCTTTTACAAGCCCTGCTATTGATGTAATTAAAAGAGCTTTATTTACTTGATAAGGAAGTTCTGTAATTATTATAGCTTGCTTGCCACCTTTCATTTCTTCTATTTCTGTTCTGGCCCGCATTTTTACAGAACCTCTTCCTGTTTCTAAATAATCTTTTATTCCCTGTTTACCTAAAATAAGACCTGCTGTAGGAAAATCTGGTCCTTTAATATATTTATTAAGTTCCATAATTGATATTTCAGGATCATCTATAAATGCTATTGTTCCATCTATAACTTCACTTAAATTATGTGTAGGAATATTTGTTGCCATCCCTACTGCAATACCTGAAGAACCATTTATTAAAAGTTCTGGCAGTTTTGTAGGAAGAATTAGTGGCTCTTGTAATGAACCATCGTAATTTGGAATGAAATCTATTGTATCTTTATCTATATCAGCAAGCATTTCGTCTGCTATATAATCCATTCTAACTTCAGTGTATCTCATTGCGGCTGGATCATCCCCATCAACACTACCAAAATTCCCTTGACCATCTATGAGAGGATACCTCATAGAAAAATCTTGAACCATTCTAACTAATGCATCGTATACTGAAGAATCCCCATGCGGATGATATTTACCAAGCACATCTCCCACAATTCTAGCCGACTTTTTGTAAGGGGTATTTCTTCTAACACCCATTTCTTTCATTGCATATAAAATTCTTCTATGAACAGGTTTTAAACCATCTCTAACATCTGGCAAAGCTCTACCTACTATAACACTCATAGCATAATCTATGTAAGATGATTTCATCTCATCTTCAAGATTTGTAGGAACAATACCTGAATTTAATACATTTTCTTCTTCCTTTTCTTGTTGTTTGTTTAAATCTTTTTTTTCTGCCATGTCTTACTCCTTAATATACTTAACAACTTATTTATTATTCAATTTCAATTTTTGTAAACATTCTTGCCTTGCTTTAATATATGCTTCCTGTGGCTCTAAAGCTAACACTTTGTTAAAATCTCTTATCGCTCCTTTATAATCTCCTGTTGCCATTTTTGCTATACCTCTATCTCCATATATCCAATAATTGTCTTCTTTTATTTTTACTTTATTAAAACATTTTATTGCTTGTTTATAATTTCCATTATCCATCTCTTGTTTTGCTCTTTTTTGAAAATTTTGTTTCTTTTTTTCTTGTTTATCATTTAGTTTGATAAAAATATGTTTTCTCATTCTATCTATTATTAATTTATATATTAATTTAAAAAAAATTCTTAAACACTGTTTGAATGGTTTATATTTAATATATACCCTTAACAATAATGTATGATACCTATATTTGTGTATAAAATTAACATCTTCATATTTAAAATCACCAACCAAATCTCTTAATTCTGTATATTCTATTGGTGTCAAAAAAGAATATGTTATGTATGTTGGTTGACATTGCCTTAAACATTCTACTGTTTCTTTATAAGTCTTTTTTGTTTCAAATGGATAACAATACATTACATAACATGCTGTTTTAATTCCTAAAATTCTCAACCTTTTAAAAAATTCTATTATCTGTTCGTTTTTATATGTTGGTTTTCTCAATTTCTGTCTTATCTCTTGTGCACCTGCCTCTAATGAAAAAAAACACCACTTAACATTTGCTTCTTTCATTAGTTCTAAAATATCACTATCTTTATCTAACAAATTATATGTAAAATTAAATGTTACAACAAAACCTATTTTATTTTTTAAGCCATCATTTATCTTTTTTAAAGCTATACATAATTTCCTAAAACTATTTACATCTGCTAAAGCACTAAAACTTATTATCCTTAGAACTGAAATATACTTAAATTCTCTAATAATGCAATTTATTTCTTCTACGAAATTTTCTACACTCCTCCTATTAAAATATCTACTATTGTTTAAATTTTTTCTTAATGCATTACTTGCACAAAATATACAATTATATATACATCCTGTAGTCCATAATATTGGTTGACTATTATTATTATAAAGCCACTTTTCCCATCCTTTTCTATCCGGAAATGGTAATTTGTCTAAATTCTCTGTAGATACAATTTTATCACATTTTATTATTTGTCCATCATTATCCTTTATCCATAAATTATCCGCCTTACTATATTGCCCATTCTCTACTTGCCTTACATATTCTACTATTGCTTTCTCTCCTGCTTCTATACACAATGCATCTATTTCCTTCATATCTTCAAAAACTTTCCTATGGTGCAATGTAATATATGGTCCACCTACTATAACCTTTGCTTTTTTATATTTTTCCTTTAAAAATAAAACCAGCTCTACTGCTAATTGATATTCTTTAACTGAAGTTATTGATATTGCAAACACTTGTGGTTCTTTTTCAAAATATCTATCTACTCCTTCACTATATGTGTATTGTGTACAATATACTAGCTCAGTTGTATATCCCGCTTGTTTTAAAGAACTCGATATATATGATATCCCTAATGGAATTTCAAATCCTCTTATTTTATACTTATATATTTGATTTACAAATTCTTGTATTAAACTGATATATACACAACAAACATGCATATATTTTTTATCTCCAACATAAAATTTATTTTTTATTTATCTTTTTGAAACATTCTTCTCTTTTTTCTTTATATATATCTTTTGGCTCTAATTCTGATATTATATCAAAATCTTTTATTGCTCCTTTATAATCTCCTATATTCATCTTTGCTATTCCTCTATCTCCGTATATCCAACAATTGTCTTCTTTTATTTTTACTTTATTGAAATATTTTATAGCTCGTTTAAAATTCCCTTTATCCATTTCTTCTTTGGCTATCTTTTG